>CAJXIC010000455.1 GCA_913054385.1 uncultured Pseudomonadota bacterium | reverse complement strand
ATCGAAGAGGACGACCCGGCGCTGATTCTCTACACCAGCGGCACCACCGGGCGCCCAAAGGGCGCCGTCAACACGCACCGCGGCATCCTGGGCTTCCTGCAGTGTTACGCGCTGACGGGCCTCGAAGGCGCGATGCGCGCTGCACGCGCCGCCGAGGCCAGCGGCGAATCGCTGCCCGCCCCGGTGGCTCCCTGCGTCCTGGCAACCGTCCCGCTTTTTCACCTCTCGGGTCTCTACGCCGCCACCCTGATGATGCTCGCGGTGGGGGGCAAGACGGTTTTCCGCGCCGGCCGCTTCGATCCCGAGGCGGTGCTGCAACTGATCGAGAAGGAACGCGTGAGCGCCTGGACGGCGCTGGGCAACACCGGCTGGCGCATCGTCCATGAACCGACCCGCCCGCGCTACGACACCTCGAGCCTGCGCAACGTCGGCTTCGGCGGCGCACCGACTTCGCCTGCGCTGCAAGAGGCCCTGCGCGAGGCCTTCCCCTCAGCGGCCCAGAACCAGGGGATGGGTTACGGGCTCTCCGAATCTTCCGGCATCGGAACCATCATCGGCGGCGCTGCCCTGCAAGAACGCCCGACTTCAGCGGGTCAGCCGGTGGCCACCCATGCCATCGAGATCCGCGATGCGGCGGACCGCCGACTGCCGGACGGCGAGGACGGCGAGATCCACATCCAGAGCCCCTACCTGATGAAGGAATACTGGCGCCGTCCCAAAGCGACGGCCGAGACCCTCAAGCCGGGACGCTGGCTCGCCACCGGCGACATCGGACGGCTCGAGGATGGCTGGCTCTACATCAATTCGCGTGCCCGCGACATGATCCTGCGAGGGGGCGAGAACATCTACCCGGCCGAGATCGAACATCGCCTCGACGCCCACGCCGACGTCGCCGAATCGGCCATCGTCGGCATCGATCACCCCGAACTCGGGCAAGAAGTAAAAGCCTTCGTGGTCGTGAATCCCGCCGCCGCGGTCTCTGCGAAAGAGCTCACCGCCTTTGCCGCCGAGACGCTCTCGGCCCAGAAGGTCCCCGCGCACTGGGAGATCGGCTCCGAACCACTGCCGCGCAACGCCGCCGGCAAGGTGCTGAAGAACGTGCTGACCGGCGAAGCCACGAACACCCAACTCGAAGACTAAAGCGATGCGCTCCGCCCAATGAAAGCAAGCCCCCCATGAAGGCCGCCCTCCTCTCTGCCCCCAAAAGCCGCCTCGAAGTGGTCGACGACATCGTGCAGGACGCCCCCGGGCCCGGGCAGGTCCAGGTGCGCGTCTCGCACTGCGGGCTCTGCCACTCCGATCTCTCGCTGATTGACGGCGCGTTTCCCGCACCACTGCCCATCGTCCTCGGCCACGAGGCCGCGGGCGTGGTGGAGGCCATCGGCGACCAGGTCGATTCCCTCGCGGTCGGAGACCCGGTGGTGCTCACGCCCTGCCCCCCCTGCGGCACCTGCTACTTCTGCGTGCGCGGCGACACCAGCGTGTGCGAGAAGACCATCGGCCTGGCCACGGGCACCTTCGCCGACGGCAGCACCGGGCTTCGGCGCGGGGGCGAAACCGTCTACCGCGGTCTCAACGTCGGCGCCTTCGCGCAGTCCGTGCTGACGACAGCAACGGGCGCCGTAAAAATCGACGCAGACGTGCCCCTCGATGTGGCCTGCGTGATCGGCTGCGCCGTGCAAACCGGTGTGGGTGCAGTCCTGCACACGGCGGGCGTGGAGACAGGCGCCACGGTGCTGGTGATGGGCCTCGGCGGCATCGGTTTGAGCATCGTACAGGGTGCGAGGCTGGCCGGCGCGGCGCGGATCTTCGCCTCCGACCCGGTCCCGGAACGCCGCGCCGCCGCAAAAAACCTCGGCGCCACCGATTTGATCGACCCCGCGAAGGACGACGTCGTGGCCCTGGTCCGGGAGGCGACGGTGGTGGGCGTAGACTACGCTTTCGAAGCCGCGGGGTTCGCCTCCCTCGTCACAACGGGGTTCTTCGCGACCCGCAACGGTGGAACG
>CAJXIC010000454.1 GCA_913054385.1 uncultured Pseudomonadota bacterium | reverse complement strand
CCAAAGGTGCAATCGGCGATGGAGAGCCCGCTGTTGTAGCCCTGCGCCGGAATCCCGGACGCCGTGCGCCCGGCGGCATACAGCCCGGCCACCACCCCGCCTTCGGCGTCGAGCACCTCGCCCCCGGGTCGGGTGTGAAGCCCACCGAGCGTGAAGACCGAATAGGGCGAACTCTCCACCCTCAGGTCGAGGGCGGCATACGGCGGCTGGTCGAGCGCTCGCAACCAGCACGCCTCCTTCTGAAACAGCGGGTCGCTGCCCTCGGCCGCGTGGCGATTGTACTGCGCGACCGTGCGCACCAATTCGCCCTCGGGCATCCCGAGTTCGGCTTCGACCTCCGCCACGGTCTCCCCCACCGCGAGCAGCGGGTAGACAACGCCGGCCAGGGCCGGGTCGTCGGGAGCCGGCTGATAGATCGCATCATCGACCAGCAGATAGACCTCCCCCTGCTGTTGGCGCAGCGCGATCTCCCCGTGGTTGCTCTGGTACTGGTCCTCGTTGACGTAGCGCTGCCCCTTCTGGTTCACGAGGATGCCGCGGATGTTGTCGCGGTTTGCGTAGGCGTAGCCGAGCACGATGCAAGCCGCGTCCATGCGCACCGCGGCTCCGCCGACGCCGATCCCCATGCGGATGCCGCTTCCGTCGTCGCTGGTCGCCGCGGCGATCGGCCGCCCGCAGCGCAGCACATCGGGTGCATACCAGCGCAGCATCTCCGGGTTCTGGATGAAGCCCCCGGTCGCTAGAACGACGCCGCGCCGGGCACGCACCACGCACTCGGAACCGGCCGCGCGTGACACCACGCCCACGACCCGCCCGTCGTCGTCCACCACCAGGGTTTCACTCCGCGTCTCGGGTTGGATCAAAGCCCCGAGGCCCTCGAGGCGTTCGATCAATACCTGCATCATGTACTCGCCGGAGCCAACGCCGTCACGCAGCACGGTGTGACCGCGCGGCGCGGGTCGCGCCAGCTCGCGGTAGGGGAATGCGCGCTCGCTCCCCGTGTAGGTGAGGCTCGCCCCGGCGGTCGGCATCGTACTCACCTCGTAGGGCACGAAGCCCTCTTCGAAGCCGACGCCGTGCTCCAGCAGCCAGTGATAGTGGGCCACGCTGCCGTCGCAGAAGGCCCGCACCTTTGCCTCGTCGGGCAGAGGTCCACAGGATGCCATCAAGTACTTGAACATCTCCTCGGGATCGTCGTCGACACCGCACGCCACCTGCAGTGGCGTTCCCCCGCCGAGGTAGATCTGCGCGGTCGATTCGGCGGTGGTCCCGCCGCCGCGCCAACCCGCTTCGAGCACCAGCGTCTCGGCGCCGGCTTCAGCGGCTTCGATCGCGGCGCACACGCCCGCCGAGCCGAGCCCCACCACCACCACGTCGGCTTCGCGGTGCCAGTGCGTGACGTCTCGCTCGCTTCTCGGATGGACCGCACTCGCTCCGCCCATTCGCTCCTCGCCTCCCGTCGCCTGCTAAAGAGGCCGACGCTGCGTTTCAGCCGATGTCCCGAACCGTTTCGATGAAGTCCTCGAGCCCGCGGATGTGGTCTTCGACTCCCTTGAAGCCGACCGGCTGGTTCCCCAGCAGGCTGGCGGCAGTGTCCATCGAGTTCACCGAAAAATGCGTCGCGCCGAGGCCCGACCAGGTCTCGGCCTGCGAGCGCCACCCGTCCCGGCCCGCACTGAAATGGGTGATGGCATCGATCGCGAAGCCCTCCGCGCGGCCATTCTGGGCGAGGGCTTCGTTCAGAGTCTCGCACAGCCGCTGCATCGGGGGGGACGACAGTCCGAAGAGAAACCCGTCGCCCAGCCGTGCGGCCCGCCGAATTGCAGGCTCCGAAAATCCACCGAACCAGATCGGAATCTCGGCCGTCGGCCTCGGCAGCAGGTTGGCGCGAGCGATCCGGTGATGGTCACCCTCGAAATCGACGAGCGGTTTCGACCACAGCTCGCGGAGCACCTCGACCTGTTCACTCAAGCGCGCGCCGCGGGAGGCGTAGTCTTCGTTCAAGGCCTC
>CAJXIC010000453.1 GCA_913054385.1 uncultured Pseudomonadota bacterium | reverse complement strand
CGTCTGGCTCCACCTCTACGACGCCCACGCTCCCTACGGTGATATGGACCAAAATCGCCGGGGCATCCCCCTCGACGAGAGCCTTTACGGCTACGTCGACGTCGCATCGATCGAGGCCGCGGGCGGGCTCGGAGCGTTCGAAGCCAACTATGCGCGCGGTGTTGCAAAGGCCGACGCCGCACTCGGGCGCTTCGTTGCCGGGGCACGCGAAATCCTCGCCGAGCCACTGGTGATCGTGGTCGCCGACCACGGCGAAGGTCTCGTCGAGCACCTGGCGACGCGTGGCTACGCCTTCGATCACGGCGAGTACCTCGACGAAGAGGCGATTTCGATTCCGCTGGTGGTCGCGGGCCCCGACGTCTCCCCGGGCCGCTCCGGCGGCGCGGCCTCGATCCGCGATCTCTACACCACGATCCTCGAGGCGGCTGGCATCGGGGACCCCACGGCCATCGCCGAAGAGCGACGCGACCTGCGGCGCAAAAGCGAAGCGCGCCGCGTCGTCGCGATCGAAAGGCGCAGCTTCGAGCGCAACACCATCGCGGGCGAAGAGGAACACCTCGCGGCGGTCAGCGACGGCAAGTACCTGGTGGTCGTCGACTCCGCCTTCGAACTCGTTGCGCCTTCCGGCCCTGGCACCGTGCCCCCGGACCTCGCGCGGCTCGCCGCCCTGCGCGCCCAGGCCACCCGGGAGGCGCACGCAAAGGCGCTCCCGGTGCTCTCCCCCGAAGCCCGCGACGCACTGCGCCAACTGGGCTACGCCGAGTGACCGGATCCCCCGCGACGGGCCTCGCGAAATTGCCGCACTCCCGTCGTTTCGTTAGTTTTTCTGGACACTTGGCGCTTTAGCGCCCCCCGGAGGCCGAATGTCCCCCCGCGATCGCGACCGCCCCTGGGTGATCCGAACCTACTCGGGTCACTCCTCGGCCGAAAAGAGCAACGCGCTCTACCGGAGCAATCTGGCGAAGGGCCAGACCGGCCTGTCGGTGGCCTTCGATCTGCCCACCCAGACCGGCTACGACTCCGACCACCCGCTCGCCCGCGGCGAGGTCGGCAAGGTCGGCGTGCCCATCGGGCACATCGACGACATGAGCGCGCTCTTCGATCAGATCCCGCTCGATCGCATGAACACCTCGATGACGATCAACGCCACGGCCGCCTGGTTGCTGGCGCTCTACATCGGCGCCGCCGAGCGTCAGGGCGTCGACACGAAGACCCTCGCGGGCACCACCCAGAACGACATCATCAAGGAATACCTCTCGCGCGGGACCTACATCTTCCCGCCCGAGCCATCCATGCGGCTGATCAGCGACATGGTGGCCTACAGCGTTGACTCGATCCCGAAGTGGAACCCGATCAACATCTGCTCCTACCACCTACAGGAAGCGGGGGCGACACCGGTGCAGGAGATCGCCTACTCGATGGCGAACGCGCTGGCGGTGCTCGACGCGGTGCAGGGGCGAAGTGACGTCTCCGACGAAGCCCTGCCCCGGATCTTCGGGCGCATCTCGTTCTTCCTGAATGCCGGCATCCGCTTCGTCGACGAAGTCTGCAAGTGCCGGGCGATGACCGAGATCTGGGAACACCTCGGCCGCACCCGCTACGGCATCGACGACGCCAAGTTGCTGCGCTTCCGCTACGGCGTTCAGGTAAATAGCCTCGGCCTCACCGAGGCCCAGCCCGAAAACAACGTGATCCGCATCGTGCTCGAAGCCCTCGGCGTCACCCTCTCGAAGCGAGCGCGGGCGCGGGCCCTGCAGTTGCCGGCCTGGAACGAGGCGCTGGGCCTGCCCCGGCCCTGGGACCAGCAGTGGTCGCTGCGCATCCAGCAGATCCTGGCGCTCGAGACCGACCTGCTCGAACACGAAGACATCTTCGACGGCAGCGCCGTGATTGAGGCGCGCACGCAGGAACTGGCCGAAGAAGCCACGGCCGAACTCGAAAAGGTGCTGGCGATGGGCGGTGCCGTGGCCGCGGTGGACAACGCCTACATGAAGCAGCGACTGGTCGAGTCGAATACCGC
>CAJXIC010000452.1 GCA_913054385.1 uncultured Pseudomonadota bacterium | reverse complement strand
TCAGCCGAAGACGCCGGCGTAGACCTCTTCGTTGAAGCCGACCAGAATCGTCTTGCCCACGCGCAGGGTGGGCGCGCGCAGGTTCCCGGTGGGCCCGAGCATGGCGTCGACGCAGGCCTTCGGCGCCTTTCCGCCCGGCGCGAACTCGCTGATCTTTTTGCCCTTCGCCACGATCACCTTCGTGGCCGCCTTCGCCATCGCTGCGGCATCAGAGCGGGCGAGCTTGCGACTCGCAGGCACGGTTTCCCGCGGCTCGATTCCATTCGCGTCCAGGAACTTGGACGCCCGGGTGCAGGACGTTCAGCCCTTGCGGTGGTAGTACCAATCGAGTCGTTTCGACATCAGCGAATCTCCGTGGGGCGTGGCTTGCACCCTGCTTCTGCCGTGATCATAAGGCTGGAAGCAGCGAGTCTCCAGTTGCGAGGAGCGGCCTCCAGGCCAGGCAGCGGCTCAGCCGTGGGAGGCGGAAACCTCGTCGAGGTAGTAGGTGTTGCCGTCGGGGTCGGCGAAGAGCGCCATGAAACCGCCCCACGGTTGGCGTTCGGGGGGCTTGGGGAAGGCCACGCCGAGGGCCGCGAGACGTGCGTGCTCGGCCTCGAGATCGTCGACGGCGAAGCCGATGCCGGTGGGTCGACCCACCAGGTCCGCCTGTTCTTTCGCGGCAACGGCCAGACCCAGCGAGATCGGTCCGGCTGCGAATGAGGCGTAGCCGTGTTCTGCGTCACTGAAGCCGAGCTGTAGACCGAGTTTTTCGACGAAGAAGGCGATACTCTGCTCGAGGTTCGAGATATAGACATTGGCGTAGACGATCTTCACGGGGCCTCCTCTTTGCGGCGCAGCGGGCAGCGCGATCGCGCCGGCAGCACCGCGAAAGCCTAGTGCGCGGAGCCGCCCGGTGCGAAGAGTCGGCGCGCTGCGATTGACACCGTCGGCCGGGTCTGTTCTGATTCCGTACCGGACTTTCCCGGGGCCACCGCGGACCGCGAGCGGACGCAGCAGAGGTCACCACGACATGGGCGGACCCACCGCACACGAGTTCGTCCATCGCGGCGCCGCCCCCTGCCGAGCGCGTGGCGGCGTCGGCGCATCCAGGGTGGCCGCGTGAAGCGGGGCGAAAACCCGGAAGGCGAAGATCTCGGCCGGGGTCGCACACCCGGCGACCGTCACTACCGCGCCTACGTGGGTCATCCCGACGATTTTGATTTGATCGCCGCGAGTACCTTCAGCCTGCTCGCGACGCTTGGTCTGCGTCAGTCGCATCGGCTGCTCGACATCGGCTGCGGCTCGCTGCGCTGCGGGCGGCTCTTCATCCCCTACCTCAATCGCGGCGGGTACACCGGCATCGAACCCGAGCGCTGGCTGGTAGAAGAAGGCATCGCACGCGAGGTCGGCGCCGACCTCGTGCGCGCAAAACAACCCCACTTCGAATTCGGCAGCGAACCCCGGCAACTCGAGGGCTTCGCGCCCTTCGACTTCGCGCTCGCCCAGTCGATCTTCACCCACGCCGGCCCGGACATCGTCCGCGGCTGGCTCGTAGGCTGCAAGAAGGCGCTGGCCCCGCATGGCGCGCTGCTGGCGACCTTCATCGAGGGCGACGGCGCTCCGGCGGACGGCTGGCACTACCCCGACTGCATCGAATACCCGGTCGAATTCCTCGAGCGCGAAGCGCAGCGTGCCGGGCTCGAACTGCGAACACTCGACTGGAAGCATCCGCGCCAGCGCTGGGCGCTCTTTGGCAACGAAGGCTTCGACTTCGCCTGGCTCGACGCCGGGGCCCTCACCTGGAACCGCGCCTTCGCGCGTGAGGCGGGTCGCGGCGGCACCTGAGCCCACCCGGCTCTGGCCAACTGCTAGGCACCCCGGGCACCGTGGGGTACACTCGCCGGCGAGGGGCATTATCCATTTTCCCTTTTAAAAACAGATGGTTGGATCCCATTCGCGATGGCGCCCCCGAATCGCTGACGGGATCGTTCAGAGGCCTCTCGCGGCGCGACAGCGTGCGCAATCGGGCCCGTCTGCGCAGCCGCCTGGAGTGG
>CAJXIC010000451.1 GCA_913054385.1 uncultured Pseudomonadota bacterium | reverse complement strand
CAACAAAGCAACAACGTCCCTGCCTGCGTCGGCGCGGCGAAAGGCCCCCAGGCCGGGGGCTTGGGCGTTCGGGGTCGGTTTCTTTGGCCCAGGTCGCCTTCGGCTCCACTTCTGCGGCTGCGTTGCCGATAGGGACCCCATGCAGCGCCTGAACCCGGTCCCGGGATCCGCCGCCACGACGACCACGCCCACCTCGAACCGCGCGATTGCAGCGGCGCTTCTGGCCGAGCTCGCCGGTGACGGGGATCCGAGCGCCGCGCTCGATGCCGCCGCCGCGCTCGTCCGCGTGTGTGACGACACCGAGGCCGCCTGGCTGCCCGAAGAGGCGTTGGTGGCCGTGCTTTCGACGAGCGATGGAACCCTTTCACGACGTGTCGGCTGTCGGATCCTCCAATCGGCCGAAGTCGGTTTCTGGATGCGCTTCGGCGGCGTTGCCACCCCCAAGAACACTTACGGGCGCTGCGACCAGTTGCTCGCGCGCGAGCGGCCCGAAGGCCGCTACTTCGTAATGCGCAACGACTGTGGCAGCGCGCGCATTCTCTACGACGGCGGCATCGACACCCGCGCGGATGAACACTTTTGCGCCTTGCGTGCGGGCATGCTCGAAGCCGTTCCCACGCGCTTTGGCCTGCTGCCCGCCGAAGTAGAAGAAACGACCTGCGCCGCGCGCGGCGACTCCTGCTGTGTCTACGAAGTGCGCTACCACGCCACGCCGCGCTCCGGCCTGGCGTTGGGCGCGCTCCTCGGAATGAGTCTCGGTGCTTGCGCCGCGTTCGCCGCCGGAGCAGGGCCGGGCGTGACGGCTCTTGCGACGGTCCTGGGGATGACACTCTTTGCCGTCGCCGGTCGCAGCGTCGACCTTTCACGCATGCTCGCGGCACTCGGCGCATCACAGCGGGGCGTGCTCGCCGTGGCCGACCACCTCGATCGCACGCTGGCCGAGAAGATGGATCGACTCGCTCGCCTCGAGGCAATTTCGCCCGAGTCGCGCGCGCCCGCAGGCGGCCCCCGGACCCTGCGCCACCAGGATTGCGACCTCCGCAGGCTCGTGCGTACGGCGGTCGACGAACATCGCGCCCGCATTCCCGATGCGGTGGAAGTCCGCTTCGAGCTTCCCGACGAGCCGGTCGAATTGACTTGTGACGCCCTGCAGATGGAGATGCTGGTCGTGGCGCTGCTGCGCAACGCCGGCGCGGGTGCCATCGAGTACGCGGACGGGGACGGCCGCGTCCACGCGACCCTCTCGCTGGCGCCGGTAGTGGGCGGCGTCGAACTCACCGTGCGCGACGACGGCTGCGGGCTCGAGGATGCGGACACCGCTTTCGACCCCTTTCTGGGCGAAGTTTCACAGCGTCCGGGCGACCCGGAGAACGGCCTGCGGACGGCCTGCCGCATCGTCGACGATCACGGAGGCGAGTTGCGTATCGAGAGCGCCGCCGGGCGGGGCAACCTGGTGACCGCGCTGCTCCTGGACCGCGCGCCTGCGTGCGCCGATGGGACGCTCGAACTGCGCGCGGCGGCCGTCGAATGCGCCGAGTTCGAGGAACTGGCGCTGCCGCTTGCGGGGTGACGGAGGCGGCCTAGACTTTCCGACTTGGGGGCGACTTGGCTTCGACGGGTGGTTGAAGGTGAGCGCTGCGTGTCGAGGCTGTCAGCCACCTCGTAAAACTGCTGGCACAGTTGGTAACTTATAATTGCCGACGATAACTACGCACTCGCTGCCTAGCTAAACCCTAGGACAGCGGCTCTCGTCCGTGACGTCTTCTAGCGGGTCGCGGGAGTCATTTGAAGGCTGGTCCCCGGCCGCTGACAGGCCGCATCCGGGGACGAGACAAATGTCTGTCTGGGCGCACTTTCTCCCGGCCTTGTGACTGGGTGCGCCGAGATTGAGCGAGGCCTACACACGTAGATGCGTTTGCTGGAACCCATGCGGACGCGGGTTCGATTCCCGCCGCCTCCACCATTTTTCTTTTTGATTCCAGGTGTTTGCGAATCGCCAAAACGACTCGGGGGAAACTCGGGGGAAACTTTGGCCAC
>CAJXIC010000450.1 GCA_913054385.1 uncultured Pseudomonadota bacterium | reverse complement strand
CAGGCTCGCGGCCATCAGCGGCCCCGGGATCAGCGCCGGCTCGACGAGAAGCAGGATCGGCGCGGCGATCAGCGCCAGCCCGAAGCCGACACTCGCCTGCACCACCGCCCCGAGTGTTACGACGAGCAGGGCCAGAGCGAGTTCAGTCGGTGAGATCGGCACGCGGCCGGCGACGATACCACGCCGCTACCCGCGGTTCGCCCGCACGCTTTCGGCGCCGGTGGACAGGCCAGCGCGCGGGGGGATATCGTGGCGCCTCGCCTGCCCCCACCGCCGCACAGCCCCCCGGCCTGCGCGCCCAGCCAGGAGTCCCCCGCCATGAGTGACGTCTACCGAATCTTCGGCTCCGAGAACTCTCCCTACTCGGTGAAGACCCGCCAATACTTCCGCTACAAGGGCATCCCGAACGAGTGGATCCTGCGCACCGGCGCCAGCATGGAGGAGTACAAGAAGTACGCGCGGCTACCGATTGTGCCCGCGGTAGCCACCCCCGACGATGAGGCGATGCAGGACTCGACGCCGATCCTCGAGGCGATGGAAGCGAAATTTCCCGATCCCGCCGCACAACCCGCGGACCCGACCCTCGCCTTCCTGTCGGCACTGATCGAAGAGTTCTCCGACGAGTGGGGCAACAAGTGGATGTTCCACTTCCGCTGGGCGCGCGAGGTCGACCAGGTTTCGACGGCGAAGCGACTCGTCGGCGAAATGATGGCCGGCGCCAGCGAGGAAGCGATGGCGCCGATGGTGGCCCAGATCCAGGAGCGGATGGTCGGACGCATCGGCGTGGTCGGCTCGAACGAAACCACGGCACCGATCATCGAGGCCTCCTTCCAGGGCGGGGTCGACCTGCTCGAAGCGCATCTCGAAGACCGCAACTGGCTCTTTGGCGGGCGGCCGTGCTTCGCCGATTTCGGACTCGCGGGGCAGTTGCACGCCGCGCTCTGCGATCCCACCGCGGGGAGCATCCTGAAGCAGAAGGCCCCGGCGGTCTGCGCCTGGATCGACCGCTTCCTCGAGCCCGCGGCGAGCGGCGACTTCGAAACCTGGGCGTCGCTCGCCCCCACCCTCGAGCCCTTCCTCTCGGGCCCGGTGCGCCATTTCCTCACCTGGTCCGACGCCAACGCCAAGGCGATTGCCGCCGGAGACGATTCGCTTTCGGTCGAGCTCGACGGCCAAACCTGGACCCAGAGCGTGGGCGGCCCACAGAAGTATCACGCCAAGTCCCTCAAGGAACTCCGCCGCAAGTTCGCCGAGGTGAAGGAAGTCGAGCCCCTCCGCGACATCCTCGCCAAGGCCGGCTGCCTGGAGTGGCTCGAGGCCTAGGCGAAACGCTCAACCGAGCGGGTGGGTATCGGACTCGTGGGCTTGTCCGCCCGCTGGCCCCCTACTTTATATGCGCGCCGCGTCGTTTATGAGCGCCGCGTCGAAAACGACTGCGCGCAGCCGAGGCCCAGCAGGAACGCGTAGCTCACCGCGACCGCCGGAATCTGCAAGCTGAAGTCGACCGTAGAGTGCGCCGCCACGAGCGCCGTTGCCGCCACGGCGATCGCAGGATAGATGCGATCTCGCCGCCTGCGCCCGATGCCGAGCCAGCAGTAGCCGGCACAGGTTCCGATGGAGGCGAAGAGCGCCACGGCCGCCGGAATCCCGAGTTCCAATGCGTTCTCGAGGTAGGTGCTGTGGGCCTTGCTCCAGAACTTGACGCCCGCAATCGTCTCGTCGCGGTAGAGCGGGAAGACGTCGGCAAACGTGCCGTACCCGGTTCCGAGCACGGGCGCATCTCCGATTGCGCGAACCACCAGTGCGTACACGGGGGCGCGGACGCTCGCTCCCGATTCGACTTGCTCGAGACGCCGAGCCACATCGCTCCCGCTCAGCGAAAAGACCGCGACACCCGTCAGTACGATTGCGATCGAGAGCGCAGCCACCTGTCGCCCCGGCAGCGAGCGCGCACGCAGAAAAGCCAGCATCAACACCACCAGCCCACAAAGCGTACTGAGTGTTCCTCCGCGTGACGTGGTCAGGAGCAGTGCGGTGGCG
>CAJXIC010000449.1 GCA_913054385.1 uncultured Pseudomonadota bacterium | reverse complement strand
CGCCGCTACTGGGACAGGACAACGAAGCGATCTACGCAGCACTCGGACTCGATGCAGCCATGCAGGACGAGCTGCGCGGCGAGGGGGTGATCTGATGCCGCGAATCGAAACGCGCGACCGGGGCAGAACGGGGGAGGGGGGAATGAGCACCGCCGGACCCCTCGAAGGCATTCGCGTCGCCAATTTTGGTTGGGTATGGGCGGGGCCCGTGCTGGGGCAGACCCTTGCCTTCCTCGGCGCGGACGTTCTCAAGATCGAGTCGCGGGCGCGGGTCGACATGACGCGCACGCTGCCGCCTTTCGCCGAGGGCATTCGCGACCCCGACCGCAGCCTTTCGAACCACGCCTGCTGGGCGGGCAACGGCAGCGTCAGCCTGAACCTGAAGAAGCCCGAAGCCATCGAGTTGGCGAAGGAATTGATCGCGCGCTGCGACGTGGTGGCCGAGAACTTCGGCCCCGGTGTGATGGAGCAATTCGGCCTGGGCTACGAGGATCTGAAGCAGGTCCGCTCCGATGTCATTCTCTTCTCGATGCCCGCCGCGGGGCTCACGGGGCCGATGCGTGACGTGCGGACCTACGGGCTCAGCCTCACCAGCACCACCGGGCTCGACAGCCTGACCGGCTACGAGGCGGGTGAGCCGATCCCGATGGAGAACGCCTTTTCGGACCCGCTCAACGGAATCCTCGGCGGCTTCGCGATCCTGGCCGCGTTGGCCTACCGCGATCGCAGCGGCGAGGGACAGCACATCGACTATTCCCAGCAGGAAGCCGTGATGCAGCTGGTGGGCCCGGCCTTCATGGACCATTCGATGAACGGTCGCACCGCGGGCCCGCTGGGCAATCGTCACCCGCTTGGCGCCGCCGCACCCCACGGCGTATTTCGCTGTGCCGGGGACGACCGTTGGATCAGCATCGCCGTGCGCGACGAAGCCGAGTGGCACGGGCTGTGCGAAGCCATGGAGAATCCCGGCCTCTCCGCTTCTCCCGATTATGCAGACCACGAAGCGCGTCTGGCGAACCTCGATGCGCTGCACGCCGAGGTCTCGGCCTTTACGGCCGACGCCGAGCCGCGCGCGCTGTCCGCAAAGCTGCAGTCCTTCGGGGTTCCGGCCGCGCCGGTTTCGAATGTCGCGGATCTGATCGAGGATCCCCACTACCGCGCGCGCGAGACCTTCGTCGAGGTGACTCACCCCCTGGGCTTCCGCGAGACGATTTACGGCTCGTACGTGAAGCTCGGGCGCAGTCAGGTGAGGGTGCGCCCGGGACCGGTGATCGGCCAGGACAACGAGCGGGTCTTCCGCGAACTCCTTGAACTCTCGCCCGAACGCTACGCGAAGCTGGTCGAGGACGAGGTCATTTACTGAACGCGCAGGTTGCGGCGGCGCCCGGCCAGGAGAATCAGGCGAAGCGTCGAGCCGGGGCCGATGGCGGCTGCGGCGTGCCCCTGCGGGCTCGTCGAGTCGAGGCGGAGAGCCGCCACCGGGGTCGCTGCGAGGTCCTTGTTTGCCATGACCCGAGGATCTGGCGAGCAGGGTCCCGACCGTATAAACAGCTTCACAGGCTGCGGCGGTTTCTGGGCCGCGAGGGGCGAATTCGGGGGATTTCGCGGCTTCGCCGCGCGGTGGGGACCGGGGGGTTGCCGCGGGCTCTCTGGGGGTATCGTTGCGGGGCAAGCGCTGGATGCGAACACCGCAGGGAGCACGAGCGATGGCAGCGAAACTTGGCGTTCGACACTTCGGCAGCGGAGAGACGATCTTCCGCGAGGGCGATTCGGCCCCGCTCGCCTACCTGATCGAGAGCGGAGAGGTCGCGATCTCGACCGAAGTCGGATCTGAAACGCGCGAGCTGAATCGCCTCGGCCCCGGACATCTCTTCGGCGAAATCGGGCTGATCGATGGGAACCCGCGCTCTGCCACCGCCACCGCACTGGAGGACACGCTGTGCCTCGAGCTGGACGGCGACTGGGTGCGGGAGCACCTCGAAGCCGCGGACCCAGGGCTGCGCCTGCTCCTCGGGGCGGAGCCCGATCCGGCTGTGGGGCAGC
>CAJXIC010000448.1 GCA_913054385.1 uncultured Pseudomonadota bacterium | reverse complement strand
CGGAACCCGTTGGTGACTTCCCGGAGGACTCGCCGGCGGGAGCGGAGACGGTTGTCGCGCAGGCCAGCCGGCCGCAGGCGGTCCGCGGTGATATCCCGCTGGCGTGCGTGCCCGTTCCCGAGATCGAAGTGGTTGATGCGCATCACGACGCCCTTGCAGCGAATCGCGCCGCCGCCGCGGCCGAGCCCGCCGTGGCGGACCGGCGTCCGAAGCGGCGTCCCGAAGCGCTCCGGGGCGCGACTGCTTCGCTGCCTCGGGTGCCGTCACCGCCCGAACTGGGCACCATGGCGACGCGGGTCGGCTGGGCGCTGACCCTCGGACTCAGTCTGCTGGGCCTAACCTTTGGTCTGCGCGGCTGATCGCCTGCTAGGACTCGGACTTTCCCTCGCCGTCCCCGACCTCGTCGCTCGCGGGGCTCTTCGGCGTGACGTCGATTTCTTCTTCCGAGACACCGCTCTTGAAGTTCTTGATGGCCTTCCCGATGCCCGACCCGATCTCGGGTAAACGGCGCGCTCCGAAGATCAGGACCACGATCACGAGAATGATGAGGAGTTCTGTGGTGCCGAGGCCGAACATGTTGCGCCTCCCGTTGGGGCTGGCTGGAGACGCCGAGTTCGAAGCCGAACGCGGGGCCGATCCGGGGCAGAGGGTCGCTCGACCCGGCTCGGGGGTCAAGGTGCCGGAATTGGCGGCGGCTTGCGCGAGCGCGTCGGTCTCTTGCGAGCGGACTCCGCGGCTTGGGCCCCTCGCGGGCTAGACTCGTCGCATGGAAATCTTCAAGGCCTATGACATTCGCGGCCGCGTGCCGGAGGATCTCGACGAAGCGGCCGCTTACCGGATTGGTCGCGCCACAGCGCACTTCATTGGAGCTTCAGAATTGGCGGTGGGCCGCGACGCGCGGAGCACATCGCCGGCGCTCACCGAGGCGCTGGTCCGAGGCATTCTCGACGAGGGCGTTTCGGTCCGGGACCTGGGGTTGATTTCGACACCGATGCTCTACTTCGGCGTCGAAGAACTCGCTGTGGGGGGTGGCATCATGGTGACGGCCTCGCACAACCCCGCTGCCTACAACGGCTTCAAGATCTGTCGCGAACACGCGATCCCGGTGGGCGAGGCCAGCGGCCTGAAAGAGATCCAGGCTCGGCTCGAAGAACGTGCGGCGGCGGAGGCCGCCCCGGGCGCTGCCACGCGAACGCACTTCGACCTCAAAGTCGCCTATTCCCGACACGTGCTCGCCGTCGCTCCCGAAGCGCCAAAAGCGCGCCTGCGTGTCGCTATCGACTGTGGCAACGGCATGGCCTCGGTCGGTCTCGAGCCGGTGTTGGAGCAACTCGGGGTCGAAGTAGAGCGCCTGTACTTCGAGCCAGACGGCACCTTCCCGAATCACGAAGCGGACCCCCTGAAGGAGGAGAACCTGCGCGACGTGCAGCGCGCGGTTACGCGGTGTGGCGCCGACTTCGGCGTAGCCTTTGACGGGGACGGTGATCGCGCGGTCTTCGTCGACGAAGCCGGCCGCGCGATTTCATCGGATCTGGTGACCGCAATTCTCGCCCGCAGGCAACTTGTCCGAGATCCGGGTGGCCGTGTGCTCTATGACCTGCGCTCGAGCCGGGCGGTGGCCGAGGAAATCGAGGCGGCGGGTGGGGTTCCGAGCATGTGTCGCGTCGGGCATTCCTTCGTGAAGGCACAGATGCGCGAGGAGGGCGCGATTTTCGCCGGAGAACTCTCCGGGCACTTCTATTTCCGTTTTTCGGATTCGCTGGTGGCGGACGATGGCACCGCGGCTTTCCTGGCGCTCCTCGAAATCCGGATGCGCGAGGATCGTCCCCTCTCCGAGATCGTGGCCCCGCTGCGACGCTACTTCGCCAGCGGGGAGATCAATCGCCGGGTTCCCGCCATCGCCCCGGTGGTCGATGCGATCCGTGCGGAGCACAAGGGGGCCCCCGAAGTCTCGGACCTCGACGGACTGCTGGTTCGCTACCCCGAGTGGTGGTTCAACCTGAGGCCGTCGAACACCGAGCCCGTGTTGCGCCTGAATCTCGAGG
>CAJXIC010000447.1 GCA_913054385.1 uncultured Pseudomonadota bacterium | reverse complement strand
GCGAGCGATCACGCAGGCACTGATCCGGTGGGTCATCCCCGCATTTTCTCCACCAAAGCCACGCCCTTCACCTTGCTGATCTGCTTCATCAGGTTCTTCAGAACCTCCGAGTCAGTCACCCAAATTTCAAAGACCTGTACTGCGTTCTCTCCGCGGCGCGTGCTGATCTTCGCGCCACTGATATTGACACCCTGCTCCGAAATCAGGTTGGTGACCTGGGCCAGGATGCCGGGCTGGTCCTTCGAAGAGACGCGAATCTTGACCTTCCTCGGCTCCCTGCTGCCCTCCTCCCAGGAGACGTCAATCCGCCGATCGGGGTCGAGTTCGAAGATGCGCCGGCACTCCGCGCTGTGAACCGTCACGCCGCGACCGCGGGTGACGAACCCGGTCACCTCGTCACCGGGAAGCGGGTCGCAGCAGGCGCCGAAGCGCACCAGCACGTCGGCCTGGCCGCTGACGCGGATCCCCGACCCCCCTCCGCCGCGCCTGGACCTTCGGAAGAGCGCGCGCAGACGCCCGGGGGCCCCGGCCACCGGGGCCTCGGGCTCCTCCTCGCCCCGGAGCTTCCTCGCCACCGACGAAGCGGAGAGTTTTCCGTAGCCGAGGGCGGAATACAGATCTTCCCCGGTGCCCTTGCGGATCTCGCGGCCCGCCACGGCTTCGATTTCGCCGCGCTCCTCGAGCCGGGCCAGCGAGAGCCCTGTCCGGCGCAACTCCCGGTTCAACAGGTCGCGCCCGACTTGTCGGCTGCGCGAACGTTCGGCGATGCGAATGGCGTAGCGAATTCGATTTTTCGCGCGTCCCGAGACTGCGAACTCGAGCCAATCCTTGCGTGGAAACTGGTTGGGGTTGGTGACGATCTCGACGGTGTCCCCATCCACCAGACGGGTCCTCAGCGGAATCATGCGGCCGTTGACGCGGGCGCCCGAACAGTGGTCTCCGACCTCGGTATGGATCGAGTACGCGAAATCGATCGGGGACGAACCCACCGGCAACGTCACCACCTCGCCGCGCGGCGTAAAGACGAAGACCTCGTCGGAAAAAAGGTCGACCTTGACTGCATCCAGAAATTCGTGGGGGTCTTCGAGTTCGCGTTGGCGATCGAGCAATTGTCGCAGCCAGGCGAACTTCTGGTCGTCTCCGCTGACGCCCACCTTCCCCTGCTTGTACTTCCAATGGGCGGAGATTCCGAGTTCCGCATCGCGATGCATGTCGCGGGTCCGGATCTGGATCTCCATGCGTTCACCGTAGGGACCGATGACCGTCGTGTGCAGCGAGCGGTAGCCATTGGGTTTCGGGAGCGCGACGTAATCCTTGAAACGAGACGGCACCGGCGACCAGATCGCGTGAAGGGTCCCCAGTACCGCGTAACAAAGATCGGCGTCCCCCTCGATGACGATTCGGAAGGCGATCGCATCGTAGATCTGGTCGAGGCGGAGCCCCTGGGAGATCATCTTCGAATGGATCGATGCGAGATCCTTGAGCCGGCCGGTGACGCTGGCCTCGATCCCGGCCTCTCGCAGCTTCGCCTCGAGGATCCCCAGCACCTCATCGACGTACTTCTGCCGCTCGAGGTTCCCCCCGCGAATTTGCTGATCGAGCTCGGAAGCCGTCTCGGGCTCCAGCGCCCGGAACGAGAGGTTCTCGAGCTCCTGCTTCATCCAGTAGATCCCGAGGCGGTGGGCCAGCGGGACGTAGATATCGACCGTTTCCTGGGCGATGCGGTGCCGTGAGTCCTCATCGAGATGCACCAGCGTGCGCATATTGTGGAGACGATCGGCGAGCTTGATCAGCAGGATGCGGATGTCTTTCGACATCGCAACGATCATCTTGCGGAAGCTCTCGGCCTGGCGTTCGCGAGCGGAGGTGAACTCGATCTTCGCGATCTTCGTCAGCCCATCGACGAGAAAGGCCACGTTTTCCCCGAAGAGCCGGTCGAGTTCATCGAGGGTGGTCAGCGTGTCCTCGAGGGTGTCGTGGAGCAGTCCCGCCGCTACCGCCTCGTGGTCGAGCCCGAGGTCGACGAGAATTCCCGCAACCTCGAGCGGATGCACGAGGTAG
>CAJXIC010000446.1 GCA_913054385.1 uncultured Pseudomonadota bacterium | reverse complement strand
CGGACTTCGTTGCGGTGCTGGAGCAGGCCTGCCACCCGGAGCCCGAGGCCCACTAGCTTCGGTGCCGGGGGCCGAATCCCCAACTAGTAGAAATAAAACAGCTTGTTTACCTGCCTGCGCGCAGGTAGGCTATTGGCATGGCCGAGGCGTCAGTCACGATCCCCCAGCGCCCGAAGCCCACGCACTCCCAGCGCGGCGAGCAGACCCGGCGTGCGATCCTGGATGCCGCCGAAGATGTCTTCGCCCACCTCGGCTTCGCGGCGGCCCGCCTCGAAGATGTGGCCGAGCGCGTCGGCATCCGTCGCGCTTCGATCGTCCCCTACTACCGCGACAAGAACGAACTCTACGAGGCCGTACTCGGCGACCTGCTGGGCGACCTGCTGGCGCGCATCGAACCGATCCTGCGCGGCCCACACCCCCTGGTGCAGCGCGCAGAGGATGCGGTTTCGAGTTGGATCGACTTCTTGAACGAGCGCCCGACGATGGCACGGCTGCTCTTGCGCGAGGTGGCCGATGCCGCCCCGGACCGCCCCGCGCGTCTGGTTCCCCTCACAAGGCCGATCGTCGAGACCATCGAGGAGATCTTGCGCGAGGGTTTGCCCGGGGATGCGTTGGCGGAGGGATCGGCCATCGACCCGGCGCATGTGGCGAGCACCGTCGCAGGGGCCACTATTTTCTTCGCTGCCGCCATGCCCGTGCTGGTGTCGGAGTTCAACCCCCGCGATCCCCAACATCTCGCAGCCCATCGCCGCGAGGTTCTCGGGATCACCCGCCGCCTGCTCGGCGTCTCGGATCCCGGCTCAGGCTGACGAAGGAGTCTCCCTTGACCTCGCCTCCCCCCGCTTCCCCCACTGCAAATATCGGCGCCGCCGCTGCCCGGGGGATCGAGGATCCCTTCGACGCTTTCAACGCCGCCAGCGGGCAGGGAAACGTGCGCGACCCCTATCCGCTCTTCGCCGAAATGCGACGCAACGCGGGTGTGCACCGCATCGAAATGCCGCAGGGGAAGGCGGGCGCAGCGACCGCTTCGCCGCTGCTGCAGGCGCTGGGCGGCCAGGTTTTTCTGGCGGTTTCCTACGCCGCGGTGAAGGAGGTGCTGACCGACGCCGAGCGCTTCACCTCTCGCGGCTACGCCCAGAGCATGGGGCTGGTGATGGGCCACTCGATCCTCGAGATGGATGGTGCCGAACACACGGGTCACCGAAGGCTGCTCAACCGGGCCTTCACGCGCGCGGCGCTGATTCGTTGGGAGCGCGACCTGGTGCGCCCCGCCATCGATCGCTACATCGACGCCTTTGTCGAGAGCGGTCGCGGCGATCTGGTGAGGGGCCTGTGCTTTCCCTTCCCGGTCGAAGTCATCGCCGGCATGATCGGCATCCCCGAGTCGCAACACGCGGACTTCCATCGGCTAGCGGTCGAGTTGATCAGCGTCAGCTTCAATTTCGAGCAGGGGAAGGCGGCCTCGCAGCAGCTCGGGGAAATGTTTCGGCCGCTGGTCGAGGAGCGCCGGGTGAATCCGGGTGCGGACCTGATCAGTGTGCTGGCCGCCGCCGAGGTCGATGGCGTGAAGCTCGACGACGAGCAGATCTTCGCCTTCCTTCGACTGTTGGCTCCCGCGGGTGCGGAAACTACCTACCGCTCCTCGAGCAACCTGCTCTTCGGCCTGCTCTCGAACCCGGCGCAGCTCGAAGCGCTGCGTGAGGACCCGTCCCTGATGCCGCAGGCGATCGAGGAAGGCATTCGCTGGGAGGGCCCGCTGCTCACCATCATGCGCACGGCCACCTGCGACACCAAGGTGGATGGTGTTGCGATTCCGAAGGGGGCCTCGGTGGCGGTGAACCTCGGTTCTGCGAACCGCGACGAGCGTGCCTTCGAAGACCCCGAGCGCTTCGACATCCAGCGCGAGCACACCGTTCCCCACATGGGCTTCGCCTTCGGCTCGCACCTGTGCCTGGGCATGCATCTCGCGCGCATGGAGACGCGGGTGTTGCTCGAGGCGCTCTTCGAGCGCCTGCCGGGGATGCGCCTCGATCCCGAGGCCGACGACATCCACATCACCGGCAT
>CAJXIC010000445.1 GCA_913054385.1 uncultured Pseudomonadota bacterium | reverse complement strand
CTGGACGGATGAGGCGATCATGAAGATCACCAGCAGCACCAGCATCACGTCGACGAAGGGCGTCACGTTGATCTCGGCCAGCGGCCGGAGCCGGTGCATCGCGGAGTACGCCATGCGAAGGCCGGCTCAGTCCGCGTCCGAGGAGGCGGGCGAACCCCCGCGGACCTCGAAGAGCAGATCTTCGTCGTACTCGCTCACGAAGAGTTCGACCGAGACGGCGAGCGCCCCGGCCCGGGCCACGAAGTGGTTGTAGAAAATCGAGGCAGGAATCGCCGCCAGCAGTCCAGCCGCCGTGGCGACCAGCGCCTCGGCAATGCCCGGGGCCACCACGGCCAGGCTGGCGCTGCCGGTGGCCGCGATCCCCTGAAACGCCGAGATGATGCCGACCACCGTGCCAAAGAGCCCGATAAAGGGCGATGCGCTGGCCACCGTGGCCAGGAAGGAAAGCCCCGACTCGAGGCGTTGGACTTCTTGGGAGCCGGTCCAGGCGAGACGCTTGACCAGCCTGCGCACCTCCGCCTCGGCCAGCGGCCGGGCGCCGTCGGCCCCGGGCTGCGCACGCTCCTCGACGAAGGCGGCGCCCTCGAGGAAGACCTCCGCCAGGGGGCTGTTGCCCAGGTCTGCGGCCACCTGAAAGGCGGGACCAAAACCGCGTCCGCGATAGACCTCGAGGAAGGCCTCGCTATCCTGCTCGGCGGCGCGCAGTTCCCGCCACTTGAACACGATGATCGCCCAGGAAAAGACAGAGAGAACCGCCAGGGTGACCATGACGAGTTGCACGATCCACCCGGCTTCGAGCACCAGGTCGAAGATGTCGAGACCCGCCGCCAGTCGAAGCGATTGCTCAGCTTCCCCGCCGGACGCCATCGCGAGCGACCCGATGGCGAGCGACAGGGTGCAAAAGGATCCCATACCCCCCCCTCGGAATGGGTTTGGAGTCTAGGTGACGCTTCATTCGCGTTCAAGAAAATCCGGGCCCGCGCACCGTGCACACACCTCGAAGGAGACAGAGAAGTGAAGATCCAGATCGAAAGCTCCGAACTCGTTAGACCGTCCCTCGATTGGCTCGTACTCGCCGTCGGCGAGGGCGGCGCCAGCCGGGGACCGAAACTGCCCGACGCTTTCGGCGCACTCGATAAAAGCCTTGGCGGCTGCCTCCAGGCCGCGCTCAGCGGCGGCGGTTTCTCGGGCCGTGCCGGGGAGACGCTTCCGGTCTTCCCCGGAACCGGGGCGCGGCGGACCCGGCGACCGCGTCGGATCCTGCTGGTGGGCACCGGGCCCGCTGCGCGCTTCGACAGCGAGGCGGCACGCCGCCTTGCCGGATGCATCGCAAAGCAGACCACGCGCTTTGGTGCGAAGCGGATCGCCATTGCCCTGCCCGCCAGCCTGAAGAAGCGCGAAGAGCACGTGCAGGCACTGGCCGAGGGGCTGGTCCTCGGCAATTACCGCTTCGACGCGCACCGCCAGGCGCCGAAGGATGCGCCCACGCAACTGGCCCAGGTGGTGCTGATCTTCCCCGGGCTTCGTGCGCTGGCGAAACTCCGGGCCGCCGCGAAGCGTGGCGTGATCGTTGCCGAATCCCAGAACACCGCACGCGATCTCTCGAACGAACCCGCCAACACCCTGTCGCCGGCGGCGCTGGCGCGGCGCGCCCAGCAGGTCGCCAAGGAGTGCGGCCTTCGCTGCCGCGTCTACGGCGGCCCGCAACTCGTAAAGATGCGCATGGGCGGAATCCTCGCGGTCGGTGCCGGTAGCAGTCGGCCGCCGCGCCTGATCGTGATGGAACACGGTCGCGCCGTGCGCTCGGGCCGGGGCGCGCGCGACACCCTGGTGCTGGTCGGCAAGGGCATCACCTTCGACAGTGGCGGCATTTCAATCAAGCCTTCGGCGTCGATGGACCAGATGAAGCACGACATGTCGGGCGCCGCCGCGGTGGTCGGCGCGATGCGCGCAGTCGCCCTGCTGGGGCTGCCCCTGCACGTGGTGGGCGTGATCGCCGCTGCCGAGAACCTGCCCAGCGGCACGGCCTATCGCCCTGGGGATGTCATCCGCACGCATTCTGGC
>CAJXIC010000444.1 GCA_913054385.1 uncultured Pseudomonadota bacterium | reverse complement strand
CGGAAAGCTTCGCCAGCCCGGCGACGGCTTCGATATTCGATCCCCAGGTGACAAAGCGCGCGTTCGGGCCGCTGCCGCCGTATCCAGTCGTGGAAATCATCACCAGGCGCGGGTTGTGGCGGACGAGTTCGTCGTATCCGAGACCGAGCTTTTCGAGGACACCGGTGCTTTGGTTGTCGATCACCACGTCGCAGCGCGCCACCAACCGCTTCGCCAGTTCGACCGATCGCAGGTTGGTGAGGTCGAGGCCGATGAAGCGCTTGCCCGCGTTCCAGTCGGTGAACCAGGGCGAAAGTTGGGGCTGTGTCCCGAGCGAGCGATTCCAGGGCGGGATGTAGAGCCTGACCACGTCCGGGCGCTGCTTCGATTCGATGCGCACGCTGTCGGCTCCGCAGTGGGCGAGGATGCGACCGATCCAGGGCCCTGCCATGGCCGCTGTGAATTCGAGGACCCGCAGGCCGGCAAGCGGCGGCCGGCCCGGTTCCTGCGGGCTTCCCGAGGCGCTGCGGAAGGGCCGCTCCGCCGGCGTGCGTTCGCGGGTCGCTGAGAGGACTTCCTCGCGGTGTTGATCGACGGCGGGCGCCGCTTGCGGTGGTTTCGCGGCGTCGAGCCGGATCGGGGGCCCCGGCTGACGCTGGGGCTCGCAACCCGGATGCGTGACTTCCGTAAAGAATCCGCGAGCGGCCAGGTGCGGATCGCGAAGCACGCCGCGGGCATCGTTGACCGGCGTCACCGCCAGGTGACGGGCCTGGGCTTCACGGACGAAGCCCGCCACCGCGTACTGCTCCGCAAGATCTCCGATGAAGACGTCGAGAAGATCGCGGTACTCGATGCGATTGGCGGAGGGTCCCTCGAAGATCGGCTCGAGGACAGCCTCGTGGTCGGTGCGCTCAGCGATCCAGCGCGCCAGCGCCTGCCAGTGCAGCGGGCGGTTGATCATCAGGTAGGCGAGACCGTCCTGGCAGCGGTAGGCGCCGGAAGGCACCGAGGCAAAGAGGCTGGTGCCGTTTCGAACCGGCACGATGCCGTCGTCGAGCCACTTGCCAACGCCGCTGATGTGGCTCACCGCCGCAGTCATTTCCTGGAGCGAGATATCGACGAGCTGTCCGCGTCCCGAACGCAGGCGCCCGTGGAACGCAATCAGGCTGCTGGCAGCGGCCGCTGCACCGGCGCTGACCAGCGCCTGGGAACCGGCCAGGCGCGAAGGCGGCGCCGCCGGGTCTCCTGTCACATAGAGCGCTCCGCCGGTGGCGTTGGCCACCAGGTCGCCGCCGCGCAGCCCCGCGTTGGGCCCCGTGCGCCCAAAGGGCGTGATCGAGGTCCAGACGCATTCGGGGTGGACCCGGCGCAGATCCTCGAAGCCAAGGGCCCAGCGCTCGAGGTGTCCGAGGGGTTCGCCCTCGAGGACGATGTCCGCGCGGGCGAGCAGGGTTTCGAGGTGGGCGCGGTCGTGGGCCGCTTCGAGGTCGAGCGCGATGCTCTTTTTTCCGGAAGCGGTGTAGAGAAAAGCAAGACCGGGACCCGTCCCGTTCGCGGATTCGGCCAGCGGGGCACGCTGCCGTTCGAGGTCGCCGCCGGGCGGCTCCACCAGCACAACCTCGGCCCCAAAATCGACGAAGAGCTTGCCGCACCAGGCGGTCTTTTCGTTGCTCATTTCGACGACGCGAAGGCCGTCGAGTGCGGTCGGGGTGGAGTCGGGCATCCGCTGACTGTCGCTCTCCCTGGATCGCGGTCGGAACGCCGCCGGTCCGAACGGTTGCCTGTCTTGTAGCGGCCGAATGGTCGATTGCAAGCCGCCCGGTACCGCGGCGGGCGTGAATCGAGACTATGCTTGTCGCCCCTGGGAGGGTGCGTCCCCGATGGTACCGACACGCGAGATATTCTGGAACATCGTCGATGGGTGGTGGATCTATCCCTTCGCCACGGTCGCGATGGCGGTGCTCGCGTGGGGGATCGTTCGGCGTCTCCGCCTCTGGCGCCTGGGCGGGCCGGCTGCGCGCCTCGATCGACCCTGGGAGCGTATTCGCGGAGTGTTCGCCGAGGTCTTCGGGCAAAAGCGCCAACTGCGACAGGGTTA
>CAJXIC010000443.1 GCA_913054385.1 uncultured Pseudomonadota bacterium | reverse complement strand
GCGACAGCGTCGAGAGTGTCACCTTCTTTGCCACCTTCAACGCTGCAAACGGTAACGGTAACGCTAGCGGGGACAGCATCTTCGCGAAGACGGTGACGGTGCCCGAGCCTGGAGCAACCGCCGGGCTGCTGGTGGCCCTCGGTGCACTCCGGGCACTGCGCCGACGCCGCTGAGCCGTGTTCGGTTTTCGCAAGCGTAGGCGCAGCCGCCTGCGCGCCATGCCGCTTTCCGAAGCCGAGCGCGCGCTGCTCGACGCGCGCTTGCCCTACCTGCGCTTCCTGGACGAGAAGGACCGCGTTGAACTCGAGGGACACGTCCAGGTCTTTCTCGACGAGAAGTACTTCAGCGGTTGCGGCGGGCTCGAGATCGATGACGA
Source organism: uncultured Pseudomonadota bacterium (assembly GCA_913054385.1). GTDB lineage: Bacteria > Myxococcota_A > UBA9160 > UBA9160 > UBA4427 > JAYGCV01. The sequence continues at coordinate 1,731 of CAJXIC010000443.1, read as the reverse complement.
AATCCGGCTGGTGATCGCGGCGCAGGCCTGCGTCCTGCTGCTGCGGCGCGGCGTCGACGCTGTCTACCCGGGTCTCGTCACCGTCGTCGTCTACCCCCACGCCTACGTCACCGACGCGAAGCGCGTGGTGGGCGGGATCGTGCTCGAGGGGAAGGAAGTGCGTCTCGGCGAATCCTGGGACCGCGGCACCCTGGTGCTCTCGTGGGATGATGTTCTCAAGGGAGCGGTGGACGTGCACGACGGGCACAACGTGGTGTTCCACGAATTCGCCCATCAACTCGACCAGCAGGCCGGCGGCGGGACGGGAACGCCCGCCCTCGGAAGCCGGTCGCGCCACCTGGCCTGGGCGCGGGTCCTCGGAAACGACTACCGCGACCTGGTGGAGCAGGTCCAGAAGCACCACCGGGACGTGATCGACGCCTACGGGGCGACGAACCCGGCCGAGTTCTTCGCCGTGGTGACCGAGTGTTTCTTCGAGAAGCCGGGGGCCCTGAAGGCGAAGCACCCCGCGCTCTACGATCGCCTGCGCGATTTCTACCGCCGCGACCCGGCCGCGATCGCGGCCGGACGTCCCGAAGAACTCCCCGGCTAGCGGCTGCGGCGGGCGAGGCCGAGGATTCCCAGCGCGAGTAGTCCGGCCAGTGGGGCAGCGGGCTCGGGGATCTGTGTCACCGTCAACTGGTAGCTCCCCCGCAACTCTCCGGGTTCTGGATGAGCGCGTACCAGGTGTCTTGGGTGGAGTTCGATTCGGCGCAGTAGCCAAGCGGTGTCGCTTTGAGGTCCGCACAGTCGTAGCTGGAGGTCGTGGCCGGGGCGCCGCGGCGCAGGTAGAGGTCGGGGTCGAAGAAGCCGTCGTCGATGCCGTTCAATGCGACCCGCAGTGCCTGGGTGTCCGCGCCCACCGCGAAGGAGTGCTCGGCACTCTTGCCGCCAGGGCCGAGGCTCCCGTCGAAGGCGAGAATGGGCGCCGAGGCGCTGCCGACGTCGGGAAGCCCTCCGCAAGCGGTCGTCGAGTCGGCGCCGAGTTGGGTCTCGATGAAGCTGCGGTAGTGGAAGACGCTGGCGTCCCAGGCCGTGTCGGGGATCGAGTCCGCGGGAAGGCAGTCGAAGTTCGACCCCGCCTGGGTGATCCCCGCCACTTGTACTTCGCCGTCGATCTCGAAAAAGAGCGGGCCGCCCGAATCGCCGCCGCAGGTATTCGAGTCTTCCCCGGCCGCGCCGATCGGGTTGGCGAATTCCCAGCAGAGGAGTTTCTCGCCGACGGTCTCTCCTTCGATCTGGGTGGGGCAGTCTTCGACAGCCACCTGCCCCCAACGCTTGAGGCCGAGGTCGTCATTGCCGCCGCCGCTAAGGCCGAATCCGGCGATGGTTCCGGCGAGGCTTCCGCCCTCGGGAATCAGCGCGTAGGGGTCGCTCGAGAGGAGCGGGCGCGGTGAGATCGCGGTCACCGCAGAGGAGAGGTGCGCCACCGCCACGTCGGCAAAGGCGTCGCCCCAGACGGTCACCACGCCGCCACTCACGGTGGCGTAGTCCGGGTGGAGTGCGATCGAATCGATCGCGAAGAAGCCGGCGTGCTGCAGGAAGACGAAGTAGTGCGAAGGGTCGAGATCCTGGTCGAACTCGTCAAGGGCGAAACAGTGCTCGCGGTCAGGAAGGTCTGGCAGCCGATCAGGGTGCCGGTGCAGACCGGCGGTGCCGAACTCATCGAGCCGAAGGAACTGTAGAGGAGCG
>CAJXIC010000442.1 GCA_913054385.1 uncultured Pseudomonadota bacterium | reverse complement strand
CCGAGATCTACACTCTTTCCCTACACGACGCTCTTCCGATCTTGCAGGGCCGACTCGAAGCGATGACGGGTCAGGCAGCCGAGCCCGCCACCGAAGCCCTGCGTCTCGAGTACGCAACCCGGCACCCCTTCGATCCGGCGGCGCTGCGGGCGGCAGCGGACGCGGCGCGCACTCTCGGCTACGACGACCAGGCGCGGCGCTGGCTCGAGGAGGCGGTCTGGCTCGCGGACGTCAATCCGGCGGCTTCGAAGGCCGCGTGGGCCGAGCTTCGGGAGACCAGCGCCGACTGGGGCAACCGGCGCTACGTACCCGTCCACGTCTTTGCCGATCGCGACGTTCGGGCGGAGACGGGCTGGAAGAATCGCCTGCGCTTCCTGTGGCGGAGCCTCTCGGTGGGCCTTGATCCACTGCTCGAGACCGCCTTTGTGCCGGTGTCCTTTAGTGCCTTCGACTCGCAGAAATCGCAGGGGCTTTCCACGCTCACCTCGATCGACGCGTCCTTTAGGGCGCAGGTCGGTGGCCTTCCGCCGAGCGGACTGATCGCGGTCTTTAGCGAGCGGCCGCCGCCACGGCAAAGGCGGGGCCAGGTAAAGCTCGGCCAGGCGGGTTTCTTCGGGCGTGAACTCCTCGTGCGCCTCCAGCCAGGAGAGGTGGAGAGCCGGGTCCTCGCCCACGAGGTTCTCCACCTCTATGGCGGCGTTCACATCAGCGACGAAATCGGCTCGCTGATGAATCCCAGCGGGCGATCCCTCGACCTCGATCCGGTGAATGTGCGCGTGGCACGAGTGGCACGGGTGCGAAGTTTCGGCGCGGGGGGCATCGAGGCGAACGTCATCCGGAAGGTCGATGTGGCGGCGCTGTCGGAGATCTACCTGGGCTGGCTCGAGTTCCACCTGGTTTCACGCAATCAGGCAATGGCCGACGCTCGCGAGGAGGCGCGGACCTCGCGCTTCATTGGCGCCACGGCGGGCCGGCGCGCGGCGCAACTTGACCCGCACATGGCGGACGTGGCCACCTTCACTGCGAACCTGATGCTCGAGCAGCAGAAGTCCGCTCCCGCCGCCAACCTCTTTCTTCTCGCGGGGCGATTGTACGGCGCGGACTCGGCGCGCGGGCGCGCGGCCCTCGCGAATGCCGCGCGCCTGCGCGCGGCGCAGCGCTAGGCGGCGTGTGGGCATGACCTTGTCTAGGCTCTGCGCTCGCCGGGCGGACGCGTCCGAAGCCACTCGGGTCCGGCTCGAGTCCGACCCCAGTCCCGCCCGAGTCCCGCCCAAGCCTGAAGGGAAAGCCGTCGATGTGTGAGTTGCTCGGCCTTTCGAGTGCCGACGAGGTTTCGTTCCGGTTTTCGCTCGAGGCTTTCGCGCTCCACGGCGGGCGGACCCACGCCAACAAGGACGGCTGGGGCCTGAGCCTCCGGTCCGGGCGCGAAACCTTCCTGGTGAAGGAGGCCGTCCCCGCCAGCAACAGCCCCTGGGTCCGGTTGGTGGAGCGGGAGGACACCCGGACAACGCTGGCGATTGCCCACGTGCGACGCGCTTCAAAGGGGAGCCTCAGTCTCGAAAACACCCATCCCTTCAAGCGCGAGATGGGGGGAAGTGTCCACGTCTTCGCCCACAACGGCGATGTGTCGCCGCTGTGCGAAGCGGTCCCGCTCGACGCCGCGCACTTTCAGCCCATCGGTGAGACCGATTCGGAACACGCTTTCTGTCTGCTGCTCGAAAGCCTCTCGAAGCAGGCTGCCGCGTCGGGCGCAGCGCCGGATCTCGACGCGAAAATGGAAACGGTGGTGGATTTCGCGAAGATGCTTCGGGGCTACGGGACGGCCAACTTTCTTTACAGCGACAACGAGTTCCTCTTCGTTCACGCACACAAGCGGCGCTATGACGACGGCGGTCTGGTGAGCGAACCGCGCTGGCCGGGGTTGCAGATGCGCACCGTTGGTGCCGGATCCGATCTCTCTTCGGCGGGCGTATTCGTCGAACCGAGCGGCACCGAGGTCGTACTGATCGCGAGCGTTCCGCTGCACGACGACGAACGCTGGGAGCCGATCCCCGACGCCACGGTGCTGGCGCTTCGAGATGGTGCCGTGGTGGCCCGCTCGGATGGAGGC
>CAJXIC010000441.1 GCA_913054385.1 uncultured Pseudomonadota bacterium | reverse complement strand
GCCACCCGGGCTCCATCGCGAAAGTAGATCATCGTCATTGCCGGCCGCAGTCGGTCGCTCTGGTTCGCGGCCGCACCGTGCACAACCCAGCCGTGGTGAAAGGTTGCGTCGCCCGCCGCCATGGCGCCGACGCTTGCGACCGTTCGACCCTTCTCCTTGATCCAGGCGTCGAAGACCGCCTGGGACTCGTCGCCGATGGCGTAATCGCCGAGATGCCCTTCGCGCTGGCTTCCCGAGACGAAGTGCATCCCGCCGACTTCGACGGGAACCGTTTCGAGGGGCATCCACAGCGTAATGGTGTCCTCGGTGTCGATGGGCCAGTAGTACTGGTCCTGGTGCCAGGGAGTGAAGCCACCACCGGCTTCCTTGAAGAGCGCCTGGTCGTGGTAGAGGCGGACGCTCTTGACCCCCAGCAGTTCGGCGGCAAGCGCCGCGAAGCGCCGTGAGAACACGAAGGCCTGTACTTGTGCGTCGACGAGCCAGAGGTTGATCATCTGCAGGAAGGCGCGGCCGTAGCGGTCGCGTTCTTCGAGTGCGCGCCGTTCCAGGCTGTGGGCCAGGGCGCAGCGCTGGATCAGCGGCGAGAAGACCTCGATTTCTTCGGGCGCCGCCACACCGCGAAGGCAGACGTGCCCATCCCTGCGGAAGGCCTCGATTGCCTCGTTTCGAAGAGCAAAGCGGGCATCGAGGTTCGGAAGCGGAGCGTCGGTCGCAGTGGACATCGTCAAGGCTACGAACGCTATCATACGGGTGTCTGCGGCCGACTCGAAGGTCGGCGGTGTTCACCGAGGAGTTCGATCGCGATGCCCGAAATCGTCGAACGCGCTGCCGACCTCTACACCATCGATCATCCGCTGAGAGTCGGACCGGTTCCGGTGGGCACGCGCACGACCCTCGTTCGGCTCGGCTCGGGTGCGCTCTTCGTGCATTCGCCGGGCCCGCTTGGACCCGCTGGTGCCGCAGAGATCGAAGCGCTCGGACCGGTGGCCGCGCTGGTGGCGCCGAACTGTTTTCACCACCTGTTCTTGGAGGAAAATCAGCGCGCCTTTCCCGGGGCGGAAGTCCACCTGGCTCCCAAGCTCTCCGCAAAGACCAGGGGCCGCCTCGAGGGCGCCGTACTGGGCGACGTCGCCCCGGCGCTCTGGGCGGACGAGATCGAATCGCATCTCGTCGAGGGGGGTCCCCGGGTGGGCGAGGTGGCCTTCTTGCATCGCGCCAGCCGCACGCTGCTTTTATGCGACCTCGTCTTCAACATTCGCCATTGCGAGGCCACCCTGCCGCGCTGGCTGCTGCGGGCCAACGGTATGTACGGGCACTTTGCGCCTTCGCGCGCCTTTGCGCACCTTCTCTTTCGCGACCGCAAGGGCCTGCGGCGCTCGATCGATCGCATCCTGGCTTGGGACTTTGATCGCGTGATCGTGCCTCATGGCGAAATCGTCGAGAGCGGCGGGCGCAGCCTGCTCGAGGAAGCCTTCGCCCACCTCCCGCGCTGACGGGTGAGCTTTGCAGCGGTGGATGTGAAAGCGTCACCCAGGGCACGTATCCTCGGACGGTCGTTCCCAGAACACATGACTTCGGAGCGATGAGGAGGGCGTACCGTGGAACCCACGCGATCCGCAGCGGAGGCAGGCGGCCGCGGCCTCTGGCTCACCCGCATCGGCATCGTGGTGCTGCTCGGTGCTGCCACCCTGGCGATTCTTCAGCCGTTCCTGAGGTCGATGATCTGGGCCGCCATCGTCGCCTACATGACCTTCGGCCTGTTCCGGCGTCTGCGCGATTTTACGGGTTGCCCGCGGCTGATTTCGATGCTCTTCACCTTCGGCATGTTGCTGATGCTCGGCATTCCCTTCGGTCTGTTCCTGGTGGTGCTGTCGGAGCAGACTGCGAGCCTGATCCAGGCTCTTCAACTTTGGCTCGAGCGGGGCGCGGCGCTTCCGGCCTGGCTCCTCGAGGCACCCCTTCTTGGCCCGGCGATCGAAACCTTGCGCGCCGAGCCCGCGCTCGGGCTGGGAAAGCTCGGCCCGACGCTGGCGAAGTATGGGCAGACCATCTCCAGCGAGTTGGTCGCGATCTTGAGTGGCGTCGTCGGCAACATCGTTGCCTTCGCGATGACGGTCATCGCCC
>CAJXIC010000440.1 GCA_913054385.1 uncultured Pseudomonadota bacterium | reverse complement strand
GGGTGCGGGCGTCTCGAAGATCGAGGCCCGCTTCCCGAAGCTCGCGGGCCCGGGCGAGTTCGCGCTGGTGACCTTCCCGCATGCCTACCAGGGCGATGGTTCCTCCTCGGATCTGCCCTGGGCCCAGGAAACACCCGACCCCACCACGAAGCTTTCGTGGTCGTCCTGGGTCGAGATGAGCCTCGCCACCGCCGAGAAGCTCGGCGTGACCTTCGGCGACGCCGTGAGCGTCGAGACCCCGAACGGAAACGTCGAGGTTTCGGTCTTCCCGCGCGGCGGCATCCGCGACGACGTGATCGCCATCCCCATGGGCGGGGGCCATACCGAAAGCCACTACGGCTCGCTCGCAGGGGACGGCTTCGAGGGCGTGGCTCGCGGCGTCAACGCGATTTCGCTGCTCTCTGCAGACGCGGGCGCCACCGGCGGCCGGGTCTGGCTCGGCAGCAACGCCAGCGTGCGCCGCACCGGCCGCTTTCAGCGCTTGGCACTTTCCCAGTGGACCGACAACCAGCGCGGGCGCGGTTTCGCCCAGAAGATCTCGCTGGCGGCGCTCGCCGCCAACGGTCACAACGGGGCCGACGGCGGCGAAGCCCACGAGGGTGGCAACGAATTCGCATTGCCCTACGACCCGGCGAACGATGCCTCTCCCGAGAGCGAATACCGCTGGGGCATGACCATCGACACCGATCGCTGCACCGGCTGCAGTGCTTGCGTCGTGGCCTGCTCGATCGAGAACAACGTGCCGATCGTCGGCGAGGAACAGGCGATCCGCCACCGCGAGATGACCTGGCTGCGCATCGACCGCTTCATCGGAGACGGCGACTCCGAGGGCGGCGAAGCGCGCCGTCCCTTCCCCGACCGCGAGCGCGTCGGCGAAACCGATGTGCGTCACTCGCCGATGCTCTGCCAGCAGTGTGGCGCCGCACCCTGCGAATCCGTCTGCCCGCCGATTGCGACCTACCACTCGGACGAGGGCATCAACGCGATGGTCTACAACCGCTGCATCGGCACGCGGTACTGCGCCAACAACTGCACCTACGACGTGCGGCGCTTCAACTACTTCGACTACGGCCGCGAGAACTGGCCCGGCAACCTTCCCTTCATGCTCAACCCCGACGTCACGGCGCGCGGTCAGGGCGTGATGGAGAAGTGCATGTTCTGCGTCCAGCGGATCAACGGCGCGCGTCAGATCGCGAAGAACGAGGGTCGCCCGATTGCAGACGGCGAGGTGGTGACGGCTTGCCAGCAGGCCTGCCCGACCCAGGCGATCCACTTCGGCAACACCAAGGACAAGCAGAGCGAAGTCGTGAAACAGGCCGACGACGAGGCCCGTAAGTACATCGCACTGCACGAGCTCAATACCCGACCCGCCATCACCTACCTGGCCGCGGTCGATCGCAGCGACGACGAGAGGTCTCACGGATGACGCCTCCGCCTCCCGGAGCCGAGGCTTTGGCGCTGCCGGTGCCGAAGGATTCGATCTACAACCGCGACATCATGGCGGTCACGAAGGGTTTCTCCCTCAAGTGGCTGGCGCTCGTGCTGCTCGCGCTCGGCGGACTGCTGCAGGCGGTCGGAGTCTTCGCCTACCAGACCTACACAGGGCTCGGCGTGGCGGGCTACCAGGCGCCGGTCTTCTGGGGCGTCTACATCATCACCTTCGTGTTCTGGATCGGCATCGGCCACGCGGGCACGCTGATCTCGGCGATCCTATTCCTGTTCCGCGCGAAGTGGCGCAACGCGATCAACCGCGGCGCCGAGGCGATGACGGTCTTCGCGGTGCTCACCGCGGCGCTCTTCCCGTTGATCCACATTGGGCGGCTCTGGAAGTTCTATTTCATGATCCCCTACCCGAATCAGCGGGGCCTGTGGGTCAACTTCAAGAGCCCGCTGCTCTGGGATCTCTTCGCGATCAACACCTACCTCACCATTTCGGTGGTGTTCTTCTTCGTGGGCCTGATCCCCGATCTCGCCATCGCACGCGACCGCGCGCCGAACGGCATCAAGAAGCTGCTCTACACCGTGCTCTCGCTGGGTTGGCAGGGCACGGGCCGCCAGTGGAAGGCCCACAGCCGCACGGTGCTCCACCTCTCGGGCCTGGCGACGCCGCTGGTGCTGTCGGTGCACTC
>CAJXIC010000439.1 GCA_913054385.1 uncultured Pseudomonadota bacterium | reverse complement strand
CGTTCCCCCGATGAAGAGGATGTCGCCGGTGAAGACCACGCGATCCGCTGGCACGTGTACGAGCACGTCGCCCCGTGTGTGGGCGGGGCCCACCTCGATGGCCCGGATCTCCTTCTCGCCGACGCGACAACGCCACTCGCCTCGGAAGGTCTCGTCTGGCGGTGGTACCTCGATGCCCTCGAAGTCGAATGCGCCAAAGGCCTCGCGCAGAAATGCCGCCGCGGGCCCGGCGGCTTCGGGTTGGTTGACCATCGCGTGGAGCATGGCCGGGGTCACTTCGCCGAATTCCGAAGCCGTGGCCTCCGAGGTCACCACGCGCGCGCCCTTGACCAGTTGGTTGCCGTAGCAGTGGTCGCCGTTCGCGTGGGTATTGACGAGGGTTCCGATGCGCTCTGCCGCCGGCTCGGCCCGGCGCATCGCCTCGAGCATTGCCGCGGTGAGCTTCAGATCGAAGAGCGTGTCGACGAGCAGCGATTCGCCGGAGTCGACCACGAGACCCGCGTTGCTCCAACCCCAGGAACCATCCGGTTGGAGCCAGGCATAGATCCCGTTCCCGAGATCGTGTAGCCCGCGGCGAAAATCGATCGGCAACGGCGCCGAGCCTCGTCCTAGTAGAAGTGGTAGCGCGCGCCGAGGGAGACGAGGACCATATCGAGACCCCTCAGATTGCTGGTTCCCCAGGAGTAGCGGCCATCAAGTGTCAGGCTCACATCCGAGTCGAGCCAGTAGTCGACCCCACCGCCAACGCCGATCGTGAAGGCGAGGGGCGAGTTGATCTCCGTCCCGCTGACGCCGGTGATCGAAGGCGAGACCACGACGTAGGGTTGGATCCGGCCCTCTTTGACTTCGTCGAGGACCCGCGCCAGGGGGTAACCCTTGAAGTCGAGTGAACCGGTGTAGGTCGAGACGCTCTCGCGCCCGCCGCTGGCGGTGATCTCGATCGGGGCGATGTACTGGAAACCGATCTCGAAAGCGAGGTAGGGAATCGGGCGATGACCCATCCAGAAGCGCACGCCGAAGGCGTCCTTCGCCGAAGAGATGCCTCGGATCGGCTCGCTGCCGTTCTGCCCGACCTTGTCGCCGATGTTCGCCAGCGCTAAAACGCCGGCCAAGCCGAAGTAGGTGCTGTTCTCGGCGAACTCGCTTTCGGGCTCCCAGTCGGCAGCAGCGGGGGCGGCGATCAGCAGCGCGGCCAGGGCGAACAGGGCCATGAGGCCAAAGCCCCGGGGTCGGGAAGTGCAAGCATCCAACATGGCAGGAAGTCCCCTTCGGATTCGAGCGATTTTCGGAGCGGGTGGACGGCGCGGAAGGCCGAGCGGCAGAACCCGCGCCCCGCCATTTTTACCGCATCCGGGCGCTTTTGGGGAAACCAAACCGCGCAGGGTGGCCGGACCGGCGGGGGCACCAGCCGCTACCCTCGGCCGCGTGAAGGCCCCTCTCGCGAAGCGGCTCCCGGTTCCCGCGCCGGCCTGGACCAGTCTCGGGATCGCTGGGTTGTCCCTGGCCGGGCTGCTAGCGGCCGCTTCCGCCCCCTCTGCGGCCGCGGAGCCCCCCGTTCCGGCGAAGGCGCCCGAGCTCTTCTATCCCGGGCGCGATTGTCCCTCGCGTGTTCTCGAGGTCGAGGTCTTCGACGAAGCCCAAGAACTGTGGTCCGCACACCCCGATCACGCCCGGGTGGCGGCCGAGTCCTGCGTTCTGGAGCCCCGAGCCGCTCACGCCATCCGCATCCGCTGCATCGATCCGACCGCACACCGGGCTCCTGGCCCGTGGCGCATCGGCCTCGGTAAGACACCCGGGGCGGATCGCTGCCAGCAGCGACAGCCGGATCCCGACGGCGCAGGAGTCGCGATCGCCTGGCCCGAGGCGGGCTCCGAGATCGTGCAGGAGAGCGACAGCATCACGCTCCGAGGGCACGCGGGCTTCGGGGCGCGCGAGTCGGTGGGCTACGAGATTTTCGTCGTGATCGATGTTTCCGGCTCCACCGCAGAGCCCGCTGGCATCGACGTCGATGGGGACGGCGAGGTTGGGCGGCCGATTGGCCGACCCCCGGTGATCCGCAGCAGCGACCCCGGCGATTCCGTTCTCGCCGCCGAGATCCAGGCGGTGCGCATCCTGGTCGAACGCCTCGAAGCGGGACTC
>CAJXIC010000438.1 GCA_913054385.1 uncultured Pseudomonadota bacterium | reverse complement strand
CAGGCGTAGTCGATGCCGAGGCGATCGGCGAGTTCGACCTGGTCGAGAGCCTCCTGGAAGAGATCGAGCTCGGAGTTTTCCGTCCAGGGCCGCGGCAGTTGGTGCTCGTAGAAGATCCCGAACTTCATGGGGCGAACCTCGCATCGCGCCTCTGGGCGGCGCGGGTTCCGCAGAGCGCATCCCGATGATAGCGGGCCACTGTGCGCGAAGCGGGACCCGCCGCACACGCTTCGCATCAAGCCGGTGGCTTGCGCGGGCGCGAATGCTCCCAATCCTGCAGCAGGGTGCGAAGCCCGGTGATGAAGGCCAACGGCTGGTCGAGCATCAGGTGGTGGTGCGCCGCGGGCACTTCGATCACCGGGGCCATCCGCCCAAGACGCTCGTACATCGACTCCCCGATGTCCGGCGTCACCAGTCCGTATTCTGCGCGGAAGAGCGCCACACGGCAATTGACCTCGGCCAGGCGTTCGAAGGCCGAGCGCGGGCCGAAACGCGCGAAAATCCGGGGGTCGAACTTCCAGGTCCAGCCGCCCTCGACTTCGCACATCGAGTGCCGTGCGATGTAGTGGAGGATGTAATCGTTCTCGCACGGCTGCGACGGAACCAGTCGGAAATGCGCATAGGCCTCGCCGGGGGTCGCGTAGACCTTTGGGTTGCGGAACGAACGCCCCGAAGCGCCCTCCTCCGCCTCGGGGTCAGGGCGCGTCACCGGCGAGTCGACGATCACCGCGCCCGCCAGGCGATCGCCGTAGAGGGCGGCGGCGGTGATGCAGACAAAGCCGCCCATGCTGTGACCGACGAGAATCGGCGCCCCGACGAAGCGCGCGTCCGAGGCCACCGCCATCACTTCTTCGGCCCAGAATTCGCGGGGATATTCGTCGCGACGGCCGCTGTCGCCGTGTCCCGAAAGGTCGAGCGCCGCAACGCGGTAGTGCCGTGTCAATTGCGGGGCGATGAAGCTCCACCAGTGCGCGTGCGCGGCGCCACCGTGAACCAGCACGATCCCCGGGAGCGATGCATCGCCCCACAGCAGGTAGCGGATGCGACAGCCCTCGACCTCGACGTCGCGTTCTTCGTAGGGGGCGGCGATGGCACTCTCGAACCAGTTCGGGGCGGGCGGGGGCGCGGGGAAGCCTGCGGGCAGCGAACGAGAAGCCACGGAATCCATTCGCGCCAGCGTACCGGAGAAGGCTTGCCGCTTCCCGGCGACGCATGGCCCGCAACGACGCGCGGGGATAGAATCGCGCAGTGATCGAGATCGAAGTGACCCAGAAAATTTCCGCCCCGCCCGCCGAGGTGTGGGCTGTGTACACCGACCACGCTGCCTTCTGGAGCTTCATGGGCCGGGCAGAGATCGAACGGGTGGGCGAAGACGACCCCAATGGAAGCGGCTGCATCAGGGTTCTTGGCCCGGGCCGCTTCGCCGCCCGGGAGGAAATCCTCGACTTCGATCCGCCGAAGCGCCTCACCTACGCCGTCCTCCCCGGCGGTCCGCCGCTCAAGAACCACCTCGGCGAGGTTCTTTTCGAAGAGGAAGCGGGCGGCACCCGAATCGTCTGGCGCGCACGCTTCGAATCGCGCATCCCGGGGCTGGGGTTCATCCTTCGCATCGTGGTGCAACGGGTCTTCGCCCGCGCCCTTACACATCTCGAAAGCCTCTTCGAAGCTTCACCTGAAAGCAAAACGGCCTAACCCATGACGTACCCGATCATCTCGGCCGACTCGCATATCACCGAACCGGCGAACACCTACCTCGACCACATCGACCCGGCGTTTCGCGACCGCGCTCCGAGGCTGGTGCGCCACGAGAAAGCCGGGGATGTCTTCGTGATCGATGGCATGTCCCGCCCGGTGCCGATGGGGCTGGTCGCCGCTGCGGGCAAACCGGTCGAAGAGATCCGCATCACCGGCGCTCACTTCGAGGACCTGCACCGCGGCGGCTGGGACCCGAGCGCGCGCGAAGCCGAACAGGACCGCGACGGCGTCGCCGCCGAGATCCTCTACCCGAGCGTTGGCATGGTGCTCTGCAGTCATCCCGACCTCGACTACAAGAAGGCCTGTTTCGACGCCTACAACCGCTGGATCGCCGAATACTGCGCCTATCGCCCGGCCCGACTTCTCGGCTGCGGCCAGACCGCGATG
>CAJXIC010000437.1 GCA_913054385.1 uncultured Pseudomonadota bacterium | reverse complement strand
AAGCCCCCCCCGGAAATCGTCCGCGGCCGAGACCCACCAAATCCGACCGAACGCGACCCGACTGGACCGAACGCGACCCGAGCGAATCCGACCGCTGTCGGACGCAGAGGACCTGGCCACTCATGAGCGCGCCGCTCTCGAAAACCTTCCCGACCAACGCTTCGCCGCCCGCGGCCAGCGCCACGCTGCGCCGGCTCGCCATTTATGCGCGGCCCTACCTCTGGTTGATCGGCCTGGCGCTCGTGTGTTCGCTGGTCTTTGCGGGGGGGCGTTTCGGCCGGGCGCTGCTGATGAAGCCGCTCCTGGACGACGTGCTGATGCCCTACCAGGCGGTCAGCACCGAGACGAGCGACTGGCTGCCGGATCTCGGCTTCGGCACGGCGACGCCCCTGCCCGATGCCGTCGAACCGAAATCTCCTTCGCAACTCGACGAGAAGGAAAAACGGGACCAGGCCGTGATGGCCCAGGTCGGCGAGAACTTCGCGTTCATCGTGAAGGTCGCCCTCGTGATCGTCGTGATCCTGCCCCTGGCGCTCTTCGCGCGCACCTACCTCATGGCCTACGCCATGGGTCGCGTGGGCGTGGACATCCAGCGCTCGCTGGCGGCGAAACTCCTCGCTCTCCCCCTCTCATTCCACCACAACACGAGCGGTGGCGACACCCTGACCCGCGCGCTTCGCGACGCCGAAAACAGCCAACTCGGCCTCGAACTCTTCTTCTTCGAATTCTTGCAGGCGACCATCATGATCACCTTCGGGGTGGCCTCGCTGCTGTATATCTCGTGGCAACTCTCACTGGTGTCACTGGTCGTGGTGCCGGCGATCGTCTCGATCCTCGCCGTCTTCGGTCGCAAGGTCCACATCAAGGCACGGCTCCGACAAGAACAGGTCGGCGAGGTGACCCAGCGCCTGCTCTCGATCCTCTCGGGGATCAAGGTGATCAAGGCCTTCCGCGGGGAGACCCTCGAGGATTCCGCCTTCGGCGTCCAGGCCGAAAAACTCTTCCGCCGAAACCTCAAGGTGGTGATAAATCGCGGCATCGCGACGAGCCTGGTGGAGACCCTCAACGCCGGTGTCGCCATCGGCATGATCGTGCTCGGAAGCCTGATGGTGCTCCAGGGCCGCTTCGGCCTCACCAGCGGCGACGTGGCCGCATTCGCCCTGGCCCTGGCGACGACCTACCAGCCGGTAAAGCGGATCTCGCGCGACTGGACGCTGCTCACCGAGAGCCTGGCTTCGGCCGAACGCTTCCTCGCGCTTCTGGACCTGCGGGCCGAATCGCCTGACCCGGTCGATGCCGTCGTGCTGGAGGAGATCGAACGCGAGATCGTTTTCGACGATGTCCACTTCTCCTACGGTCGAGAACCGGTCCTCAAGGGGGTGTCTCTCCGCGTTGTGCCCGGCGAGGTGATCGCGGTGGTCGGTCGCACCGGGAGCGGCAAGAGTACGCTCGTCGATCTCCTGCTTCGCTTCCACGACGTTCAAAGCGGATCGATCTCGATCGATGGCACCGACCTGCGGCAGATCCAGCGGGCTTCGCTCCTGGACCGGATCGCGATCGTCAGCCAGGAGGCCTTCCTCTTCGATACGACGATTTTCGAGAACATCCGCTACGGCCGGCCGGACGCTTCTCGCGATGAAATCCTGGCCGCGGCATCCGCCGCCCACGTCGATGAATTCGTCGGTCAACTCCCCCAGGGCTTCGACACCCCGGTGGGCGAGTTCGGCCTACAGCTTTCGGGCGGGCAACGTCAGCGCATCACGATCGCGCGCGCACTGCTGAAGGATCCGCAGATCCTGATCTGCGACGAGGCCACCAGCGCTCTCGACGCGAAGACCGAGCGCACCGTTCAAGAGGCCATCGATCGCCTGCGCGGACGCCGCACCGTCTTCGTCGTGGCCCATCGGCTCTCGACGATTCGCGGAGCCGACCGAATCGTGGTGCTCGAAGACGGCAGGATCTCAGAGGCGGGAAGCCACGACGAGTTGATGCAGCGCGGCGGCTACTACTCGGAACTCGTGTCGATCCAAGTGGCCAGTGACGGGGACGAGGGCCGGGCAAGGGGGTAGTCAGCGCGCCCTTCGGGACTCGACGGCGGCAAGTTGTAGCGCCTCGATCTCGAGAGCATGACGTGCGGGCGAACA
>CAJXIC010000436.1 GCA_913054385.1 uncultured Pseudomonadota bacterium | reverse complement strand
CTTCGTCGTGGCCGGCCTGCTCGTCCTCTACGAAGCCGATAGCGATCCGCGTTGGCTGCGAGAGGCGGTCTCGCTTCAGGAGACCCTCGACCGACACTATGCCGACCTCGAGGGCGGCGGCTTCTTCCGCACGGCCGACGACCACGAAACCCTCTTGGTTCGATCGAAACCCTTCCGCGACGGTGCCCTGCCCTCGGGCAACGCGGTCAGCGCGCTCAACCTGCTGCGCCTCGCGGGCTTCATCGACGACCCGACCCTGGCCGAACGCGCCCAGCAGATCCTCGCGATCCGCGGAGCGGCCCTCGACGCCGATCCTCTCGGCTCGGGTTCGTCCCTGGTGGCCGCCGACTACCTTCTCGACACCCCCCTCGAGATCATGGTGGTGACCCCCGCTGGCGGCAGCGGCGACCGTTTGATCGCGCCGCTCCGCAGCAGCTTCGTGCCCAACCGGATCCTCAGTGTCGTACCCGAGGGAGCTGGCTTTGCGGCCCACGCCGAGTTGGTGCCGCTGCTCGGAAGCAAGGTCGCGCGCAAGGATCGCGCGACCGCCTACGTCTGCATCGACCGCGTCTGCTCGTTTCCGACGACCGACCCCAACGAGCTGGCGAGACAGGTGCGCGAGGTCACCCCGCTGCCGGTGGCCGACCCGGGCTAGGTGCCGAGGCTGCGCAGCGCCTCGGCTCGCGGCAGCGAGCGGACCAGCCCCAGGGTCCCGATGGCGTAGAGCGCCAACGCCACCCAGGCCACCCCGTCGAAACCGATCGCCATCGCCAGGATCACTGCCAGTACTGAGGCCACCACCGAGCCGAGACTATTGACCGCCCAGGCCCAGGGCACGAGACGCGGGTGGTGACGACGCAGCAACTCGATCCCGGTCGGGAAGTACATCCCGAGGCATAGACCCATCGGCAACTGCAAGAGCGCAGTCAGGGCGATGCGGGCCGCCAGCGTCGCGTCGAGGAAGTGCTCGTGGAGCATCGGCACTACGGCGGTTTCGAGTGCCACCAGCGCGATCGTCGCGAACAGTAGCCCCAGAAGAAAACGGCGCGGCGCCCCCCAGGCCCTGCGACAGAAGAACGCGCCGAGCGCCGTCGAAAACAGCAGCGAGGCCAGCGTCACCGAAAGCGAATAGGTCGGCACTCCGAGCAACAGCACATACTTCTGGATGAAGCTGATCTCGATCAACATGAAGCCCACGCCGAGGCTGAGGAAGTAACCGAGGAATGCGAGCGTGCGCTTCCCCGACAGCCCCTCGCGCGCGCCGCGCCACAGCGGTGCGCCAATCAACAGGCTTCCCAGCACCAGCGACTGCACCAACATCATCAAGAGAACCACCTGTCCCATGGTGGAACCCGGGAAGATCCAGAGAATGCGTTCGTCGCCAAACAGACTCGCCCAGCGAAGCACGTGGTAGAAGAAGGGCTTCGAGTCGGTGACGGGCTCGAGCGCGAAGGGCTGCGACGCGAGCACGGCCTCTAATTCGCCCGGCGGCGCGTGCACGATGCGTGAAACCGAAAGATCCCCCGGGCCCTCCGGCTCGATGCGCAACTCGAAGAAATTCGACGCGGCGAAGCGGCGCAGCCGTTCGACTTCTGCGGCCGTGAACGGCTTCTTCTTGACGAGCAGGGCACCCATCATCGAACCGGCGACCGGTCCATCCCCCGGGTTATCAAAGCGCTGGGCCAGCAGCACCAGGTGCGCTGCGGGGTCTGCGATGCCCTCTTCCTCGAGAGCGCGCCGGCCCACCAGCGCCAACCGGGTCGCCAGCGGCGAGGGCAGGTTCTGATCGGCATAGAGCCAATCGCCGAGCACCACCGAGAGCACCCCATCGGGCTCGAGGTGGGCGAGGTAGTCGCGGAACGCCTCGACGGTGTAGAGGTAGCTCTCGGCGAGCACGTAGGCGCCGGTCGACTGGGCCGAAAAGGTGTCGACCGCAGTGATCTGAATCAGGTCAAAGAGCTCGTTCGAGGCGCGCACGTAGTGCCGCCCCTCCGCGGCCACCAACTTCACCTCCGGCCGCTGCATCCAGCCGCCGGTCCATTCCGCGAGCAGGGTGTTGTGGAGCCGTACGGTGATCGGCTGCAACTCGACGCCGGTGACTTCGCGAGCGCCCTGGTGGAGGGCGTTCAGGATGTCGATGCCGCC
>CAJXIC010000435.1 GCA_913054385.1 uncultured Pseudomonadota bacterium | reverse complement strand
CGGGCGGTGCTGATGGTCGATTCGCCCGGCGCCGTGCGGCGCGACCGCATCCACGCCAGCTACCGCAATTCGCTGATACTGACCTTTGGGGGCGGCACCAACGAGATCCAGCGCGACATCGTCGCGATGGCGGGCCTCGGCCTGCCCCACTACAAGAACTGAAGCGCTCGCCCTCGGCTGACCGGAAGGCGAAGCGAGCCCGGAGCACACCGCAGATGGATTTCGCCCTGAACGAAGAACAGGAAGCCCTGCGCGATCTCGCGCGGAAGATCTTCGGCGATCTGGCCTCCAACGAACGCCTTAGGGAAGTCGAGGCCCTCGACCCGGTCTTCGACGAAACACTCTGGCGCGAACTCGCAAAGTCCCACCTCCTCGGGCTCGCGCTCCCCGAGGCCTACGGCGGCAGTGGCTTTGGCTTCTACGAACTCTGCCTGCTGCTGATCGAAGCCGGACGCGCCGTGGCGCCGGTCCCGCTGCGCGCCTGTCTGGCCGAGGGCGCAGCCCCGCTGGCGCACTTTGGCAGCGATGCCCAGAAGGCGGCCTGGCTGCCGCGCATCGCAAAGGGCGAGGCCCGCATCGGGGCGGCGCTCGCCGAACCCGACTCGGACGACCCCCGCTCACCCAGCACCCTTTGCCGAGCCGATGGCACCGGCTTTCGACTCGAGGGGACGAAGACGAACGTCGCTGGCGGCGCCCTCCTCGATGCCGTGCTCGTGCCCGCTCGCGACGACGACGGCGGGGTCCACGTCTTTCTGGTCGAGACCACGAACGACGGGCTTTCCCAGCGCCCCCAGCAGACCGGCGACCGACAACCCCACGCCTGGCTGGATCTCGATGGCGCTCTCGTGGGTGAAGCCGATCGCCTCGGCCCGCCAGGCGCCGGGGCCACAACCCTTGGCTGGATGGTCGACCACGCCACGGTCAGCTACTGCGCCGTGCAACTCGGAGTCTCCGAAAGCAGCCTGGAACGCACCGCCGCTTACACCCGCGAGCGTGTTCAATTCGGCCGCCCCATCGGCAGCTTCCAGGCGGTGCATCAGCGCGTCGCCGACGCCTACTCGCAGCTCGAGGCCATGCGGCTCACCTTCATGCAGGCCGCCTGGCGTCTCTCCCAGGGGATGGAAGCCACCCGCGCGATCGGGGCGGCGAAATTCTGGGCCGCCGAGGGCGGGCAATTTATCGCCTTCGCCAGCCAGCATCTGCACGGGGGCATCGGCATCGACGTCGACTACCCCCTGCACCGCTATTTTCTCTGGTCGATGCAGAACGAACACAGCCTGGGGTCGGCGTCGGCCCAGTTGGCCACACTCGGCCGCGAAATCGCCGATCGCAAAAGCCCCTGAGGAGCCGATGGACACCCCCTTCCTGTATTTCGAGGACGTGAAGGAGGGCGACACCCTGCCCGGCCTGGCGTTTCCGATCAGCATCAAGACGATGGCGCTCGCGGTCTGCGGCACCCGGGATCTGATGCCCTACCACCACCACTCCGAGTACGCGAAGTCTCTCGGCAACCGCGACATGTTCGTCAATACGATGTTCGAGCAGGCGCTCTTCGGCCGCTTCGTCACCGATTGGCTAGGCCCCGAGAGTGATTTTCGCGAGACCTCCCTGCAGATGGTCGCCTCGATCTGTCCGGGGGACACGGCGGTCCTCGAAGGTGTCGTTGCGAGACATTGGCGCGAAGCCGGCGAGCCGCGCATCACCGTCGAGCTCTCGGCATCCAACGCACTCGGCCTGGCGGCCCGGGCCTCGGCGACCCTGGCGATGCCCTCGCGCGAGACCGGCCCGGTAAGGCCCCTCGCACGGCTCGAAAAGCCGCACTTCGAAGAGCACCCCGAGATGCCGGACTTCGCCCGCGAATGGCTCGGCCAGGCGACCCCGCGAACCGAGGGCGGTTACCCCGTCAGCGAGGTGCAGATCCTCTACTGGTGCGACATGGTCGAGGACGCCAACCCGCTCTACACGATGGGCGACTACGCCCAGCAGTCACGCCACGGCGGAGTGATCGCACCACCGATGGCGCTGATCACCTGGATGTCCGGGCGTGGCGGGCACAGCGGAGTCGACCCTCAGGCGCCCGACGTCGACGTTCCCGAACGCGCTCCCTGGCCCGCCCGGAGCGGCGAAGCCTCCCGGGGCACGCGCTTTACCCCGCCCGG
>CAJXIC010000434.1 GCA_913054385.1 uncultured Pseudomonadota bacterium | reverse complement strand
GTGGCCTTTGCACTCGCCGCGACCCTTCTGGCAGCCGCCGCTCTCTACGGCCGCAACCCCCACGACTGGCTCTCCGCAATGCAGATGCCGGTTCTCGTAGTCCCCAACGATGTCAACTTCCTGGCGCTGTTGTGCCCACTCGCGCTGGTGCTGCTCATCGACAAGCCGCGTTCGGTCCAGGGGATCCTGGCCGGGGCGACCATCTTCCTGGTGGCGCTGGTGATCGGGGTCTTCGCCAGCCGCGGAGCCGCTCTCACCCTCGCGGTGTCTCTCGTCGTCGCGGGAGGGCTCTTCAGGCCACGCGTCGGCGCGGCCGTCGGCGTCACACTTGCGGTGGGGTTCGTCGTCATCGACGGCTTTCAGGGCTTTGCGCTGGCCTCGAAGTTCTTCACACGTGTCGCCGACACCAGGATCTCGCTCTGGCTGATGGCGTGGGAGATGTTTCTCAACGCCCCGTGGTTGGGTCACGGTCCGCACACCTTCAAGACCCTCTACCCGATCTACCTGGAGCTCGTGCAGTTTCCGGACTGGGTGGAGCTCGACCCCTGGGGGGGGGCGGTGCCCTGGGCTCACAATCTCTACCTGGAGCTGCTCGCTGAGCGGGGAATCCTCGGCTTCGCGGCCTTTGCGGGGATGGTGGGGACCGGTCTCGCGATCGCGATCCGGGTGTCGCGGCAGCGAACCGGGGAGGTGGGGCTGCTGGCGTCGGGAGCCCTGGCCAGCCTCTGCGGATTCCTGTTCTCCGGCCTCTACGAGACGAGCTTGATACGGATTTGGGCGGTGGTGCTGCTCTGCGCCCTGCTCGGCGCGATTGGCAGTCTTTCGAGCCTGCCCCGCGTGCCCGACGAAACGAATACGCGAAAGCGGACCCGGCCCGCGCGGCGTGGGCGAAACCGTCGCTGAATTGGGGTGAATTCCCCAACCCGTGCGTTTCGAGCCGGGAACTCTATAACGCCGTTTAGGAGAAACTGCGCGCGCAGTCGCGCCCAGCAGCTATTTGGAACTTGCTGGAAGGGCACGGACTCGATTAAGCTAAGGAGTATCGGGCCCGCCGTAATGCGTTGGGCTGCCGAGATGTCCATAGAGTGGGAGAACGCACGGTGTCCAAGTCTTCTCTTCGCAGTGGCCTGTTTGCGCTTCGGACTCTGGTTCCGGCAGCACTCGCCGTCGCCCTCATGGGCGCGATGCCGGCTTGGGTACAACTGGCCCACGCGCAGTCCTACTACACCCAGGAGGAAGAGATCGTCGGTGCCGGCGGTATCTGCGACACCGCAGATCCTGGATCAGAACTAGAGACCGAGTGCTTGCTGATCGTGGCCGCTGGCGATGAGGCTGAGGCCGCGGCTCAGATCTCGGGCCAGGCTGCGTTCGACGCCATGGCGGCTCCGGTGCTCGCGACCTACAACAACGTGGGTGAGATCGGCGGCCAGCTTTCCGGCGTGCTTGCGGACCGGCGCGGGGGGGCCAGCGGTCTGTCGATCGCCGGCGTGAAGATCCTCGGAAAGCAAATCAAGAATGGCAAGATTCACCTGTTCGAGGATTCGGCAGCGGGGGCCGATCTGGACGGTCGGCTCGGTGTCTTCCTCAACGGGCTCGGCGGATTCGGCAGCGTGAGCGCCTCGGCGCAGAGCGACGGGCTCAAATTCACGAACGGCGGCCTAATCGCCGGGATGGACTACCGGGTGCGCGATAACGTGATCGCGGGCGCGGCCTTCAACTGGATCCGCACCGATACGGACTACAAGAACAATCTCGGAAGTTCGTTGTCGGACTCCTACGGCGGCACGCTCTACGCTACGTGGTGGGGAGAAAGTGCCTATCTCGACGGGATGTTGAACTACTCCTACGCCGACTACGACATGAAGCGGAATTTCACCTTCCCGACTCCGAGCACGGCGAAGGGGGACACCTCGAGCAACCAGCTCTTCTTCAGCATGCGCGGCGGCTTCACCCTTCCGGAAGAAGACTGGATGGGCGGCTTCCGATTCGGCCCGCAGGCACGCCTCGACGTGGTGAAGATGTGGATGAAGGGCTACACCGAGACGGGTTCGGCGTTCGCGTCGACCATGGACAAGTTCGACGTCACCTCGGTAACGACGAACCTGGGTGGTGAGATCTCGTACGAGATCGAGATGGAATCGGGCACCTTCACGCCTCGGTTCTA
>CAJXIC010000433.1 GCA_913054385.1 uncultured Pseudomonadota bacterium | reverse complement strand
CCGGAGCGGCGGGGGGGCTTCAGCTTCGGCCGACGAGAAAGACGGTGACCGAGCGCGCGCCGTGGGCCCCGATCACCAGCGCCTGCTCGATGTCGGCTGTCTTGGAGGGTCCGGCCAGGAAGCAGCCAAAACCCACGCCCTCGAAACGAATCCGCTCGTAGGCTTGATGCAGGGTGTCCACCAGATCGGGGACGCGCACCACGAGTCCGAGGTGCTCGGGCAGGAAGAGCACCGCCCGGTGCAGGTAGTCGCTGGCGTCCACCCAGACCGCACCGCTCTCGGCCACCGCGAGGCTTCCGGGCAGCAACGCGAATCCCACGTCGGCGAGCCGGCGCGGATCGTCGAGATCCCCCAGCGAGACATTCGGGTCGCCCAGACCGTCGACCACCGAAGCCCGGCGCCGCGCCTGCCGGAAGGCCTCGAGCCCCTGCAACTCGGCTGCGATGCGCGGGCGCGCAGGCACCCGAATGCAGCGTCCGCCCGCCCCTTCGAGCGCGGCTGCAAAGCGCGTCGCGCGGTCGTCGAAGTGCTGCCAGCGACCCTCGATCTCCGGCAGGCCGGGGTCGGGCGGCTCGGACTGCCGCAGCGCAGCCAGGATCGACTCGCGGCTCATCGTCCGCGCTCCTGTTTTTGCCACCAACTGCGGAAACTCTCGCGGGCCGCCTGGGGAAGCGCGCGGTCTCGCGTCCAGCCCCGGGCCATCCGCTCGATGACGAGCCTGGGGAGAAGCCGCTGCGCCAGCCGCATCACTCCGGTTGCCAGCGCATAGCGGCGTCGACCGCGCATCGCGAAGCTCATGGCGCGCAGGCCCATTGCGCCGCGCTGCGGCCCGCTTTCTGCGCGCAGGCTTTGCAACTGCTGCGGGAGATCGATGCCCACCGGGCACACGCCGCCACAAGCGCCGCAGCCGCTACAGGCAAAGGGCAGGCTCGCGTGGTGCTGCGGGTGTTTTGCAGGCTCGAGCACCGAACCGATTGGCCCGGGGATCGTCGCGCCGTAGGCGTGGCCCCCGCCGTAGCGAAACACCGGGCAGGTGTTCATGCAGGCGCCGCAGCGAATACAGTGAAGGGCCTCGCGAACGGCCTCGCGGGCGCGCAGGGCGCTGCGGCCGTTATCGACCAGCACAATATGCAGTTCGGCGTCGGGCCGCGGCCCGTGGAAGTGCGAGGTGTAGGCGGTGATCGGTTGCCCGGTGGCCGAACGCGCCAGCAGGCGCAAAAAGACGGAGAGATCGGCCAGCCGCGGGATCAGTTTTTCGATGCCCATCGAGGCGATGTGGAGCGGTGGAAGCGAGGTGCCGAGGTCGGCGTTGCCCTCGTTGGTACAGACCACGATGCCACCGGTTTCGGCGATCCCGAAATTGACGCCGGTGATCCCGGCCTGGGCCGACAGGAAGCGACGTCGCAGGTCCTGCCGCGCCGCCGCAACCAGCGCGGCGGGTTCGCTCTCGCCTGCGGGGGTCCCCAGGTGTTCGTGAAAGAGTGCGCCGATCTCGGTGCGCTTCAGATGGATCGCGGGCAGCACGATGTGCGAGGGCGCCTCGTTTCGCAGTTGCACGATGCGCTCGCCGAGGTCGGTGTCGATCACCTCGATCCCGCGCGCTTCGAGGTAGGGGTTGAGCCCGCATTCTTCGGTGAGCATCGACTTGCTCTTCGCCACGCGCTCGACGCGTCGCTCCTCGAGCAACCCGAGGACGATGCGGTTGTGTTCCGCTGCGTCTTTGGCCCAGTGCACCACGGCTCCCCGGGCTGTCGCCTCGGACTCGAACTGTTCGAGGTAGTCGGGAAGCCGGGCCAGGGTGTGCGCCTTCAGCTGGCCGGCTAGTTCGACCAGCCGTCCCCACTCCGGCAGCGCGCGCACGGCTTCATCGCGGCGCTGGCGCACCGACCACAAGGCCTCGTCGTGCCAGGCCGAACGCCCGGGTTCGGCTGCGAAGAGCGCGGCGCGTTCGGCGTGCGTCACGCGCCTTCGACCTCCTGGGAGCGGGGCCATGCGTGCCCGGCCAGCACCTCTGCCACGTGCAGCACCGGCCACGCCCGGGCCTCGCGCTCGATCAGCCCGCCGAGATGCAGCAGACACGAGGGGTCGGCGGAGACCAGTACCTCGGCCCCGGCTGCAGCGTGATCCGCAAGGCGCGCCCGGCCCATCTGTGCCGACATCTCCGGTTCCCCTACGGCGA
>CAJXIC010000432.1 GCA_913054385.1 uncultured Pseudomonadota bacterium | reverse complement strand
GATCAGCGCTTGGGGCGACACGTGGCGCTTCGCTTCACTCGTGGGCCGCGAGGCTCCGTCGTCCACCCGGGCTGGCGTCCGTGACCGCAGGGCTGCGCGGTCAAAGGCTCGTCACCGCGTTCGGCTTTGCGCTCGTCGTCGGCTGGATCCTTCTCGCCAAGCTCCTCGCCTACGAACGGCTGGGAACGACCTCGGATCTCTACAGCGCGTACCAGCTGGCGACCACCTGGCTGGACGGGAATTTTCTGTACGAGAACGCGTTCGGCCACCACCTGAGCATGCACACCTACTTCCTGACGCCGCTGTTGGCAGTGGTGGCCGTGCCCTTTGGTCCGCCGGGCCTGCTCGGGTTGGTCGCGCTTTCGGCGGGTGCCTCCTTCGTCGCGGCCCAGCGCATCCTCGAGGACCAGGGCTGGTCGTCGGCCTCGGCCGGGGGCGTCGGGCTCGTCCTGCTCTTGTGTCCGCTCTCGTTCCATCTCTATTTCGACTCGCTCTACGGTTTCCACATCGAATTGCTGGCGCCCGCCCTGTCGCTCTGGCTGCTGGTTTTCCTGTTACGCGGTCGCACTGTCCCGGCGCTCGCCATGGCCTTCTCGTTGATTCTGATGAAGGAGGAGATTCCCCTGCTCGTGGCGGTGGTCGCGGGCATCGGGTTTTGCGAGAGCTGGATCGGCGGCCGGGCTCTGGACGGGCCCGAGCGACGTCGCGCAATTCGCCGCGCCTCGCTCTACACGCTGGCGTTGGCGGTGGTGGGGCTGGCTTTCTGCATGGCGATCCTCGAGGCGAACCAGCGGGTGGGGCCCTCGTGGGGAAGCTTCAGCCGGCTCGTCGAGACCCGCGGCGAAGGCATCGGAGACGCCACTTCGCTCGTCGCCTTCGCGCTTGCGAACGCGGGTTCGTGGTTCTCCTTTACGCTCGAAAAGGGGTGGCTCGCGCTGCTCTTCTTCGGAAGTTTTGGGGCCATTCTGTTTCGCCCGCACTATGTCGTGCTCGGCTTCGGCCTGTCGATCACGGCGTGGATGATGCGCGACGATCCCCTGTGGCCCGCGCGCCTGGCGCCGACCTGGTCGTTCCTGCTGTGTGTCAGCGTGCTCGGTGCGGGGAGTGCGCGGCGCCTTCCAAGGTCGCTCGGCGGGGGCCGGATACCGGTGGTGGCGCTCGGGCTTCTGGCGTCGGTGGTGGTGGTGGCGTCGCTTGGCTGGCAGTGGAGCGTGGCCCCGAGTTCAAAGCAGGTCTACACGCTCAAGACCGGGAGTGCCTACTCGGCGGCAGATCGCGCAGACGCAGATCACACCTTTGCGTACTACGAGGCCGCTCGCGGACCCGCCGACCCAGTGATCGCGGCCACGCTGCTCTTTCGGTACGCGGACGCCGATCACCTCTACTGGTCCGATCGGCTCGAGAACGCTCCTTTCATCGAGTGGATCCTCTGGGATGGGGACTTCGATTTTTCATCGAGTCGCCTGGCCGAGGAGCGCTACGCCATTGAGTGGCGCGAAGGGCGCTTCGTGCTCTACCGGCGTCGAGGCGCCGGCTAGGCGACCGGGGCGTGGGGTGCGGCTGGCGGAGAGGGTGGGATTCGAACCCACGGTAGGCTTGCGCCTACACCTGATTTCGAGTCAGGAACGTTCAACCGGACTCCGCCACCTCTCCGCAGCGAGCCGCATCGGGTCAGACCCGAGCCGCGGCCCGCAGGGTAACGATTTCTGGAGCGAGGGCGAATAGGGCTGGTTGCGCATGGCCGCCGTCGGCGGCTCTGCTCTACCATCGCACCCGCCACCCACCGTGGGGACTTTTCGATGCCCTCCCGCCCCCTTCACAACGCGCTGCTTACGGCTCTCTTGCCGGTCGTTCTCGGTCTCGGCGGCTGCTCGGACCGGGGCGAACCCGCGACCTGGGGCGTCAGCAGCGACGCCCATGCGAGTGATCTGGTCGCGCCGGTGTCGGCGGAAGAGCCCCTGTGGCGGGACGGAGGCGTTGGCCCGGTGCCGGTGCCGGCTGGGCTTCCCGATTTTGCGACTTTGGCCGCAAACGCTTCGCCCGCGGTGGTCAATGTGAAGGCGTTGCGCACCGTTGACTCGAGGATGCCCCCCGGCATGGAGGAGTTTTTGGAGCGGGGCCCGTTTGGGGGTCGATCGTTTCCTGGTTTTGAGCGACCGGGTCGTCGCGCGTTCAAGGTGCCGAGCCTGGGG
>CAJXIC010000431.1 GCA_913054385.1 uncultured Pseudomonadota bacterium | reverse complement strand
AGCGCCCTCTACGGCTTCCTCGGGCTCTGGATCGTGCTGCTCGCCGGCGTACTCGCAGCCGACCACCTGCGACAATCCCTCGAAGACGGCTCGGCCGATCTCTCGCTGGCGCGCCCGATTTCACGCGACGCCTTCGCGCTCTCGCGCCTGGTCGGATCGCTGGCGGTGGCCCTCGGCACGGGTGCGGTGCTGCTCGGCGCGACCGCCTTCCTGCTGGGCGAGCGCAGCGCGCTACCGCTCGGCCCGGCCTTCGTTTCGGCCCTCGGCGTCTTCGCGGGTGCCGTGACGCTCGGCGCCTTCGGCATGGCCTTCTCGCTCTGGCTTCCACGTCTCGCCGCGATCCTGGCGGTGGCCGCCGGCCTGGGGATCGTGGTGCTGGCGAACACCCTCACCTTTTTTCGCGAAGAATCCGCGAACGATCTTCTCGGGTGGATCGACCGCTTCGGCCCGCCGCTCGCCACCGCCATTTGGCTTCCGCTCGACAAGTGGATCCCCCAGGCGCAGTTCGACGGCGACCCCGTTGCCGTCGGCGTTCGCGCGGTCATCTGGGCAGCCGTGGCCGTCGGACTCCTGCTGCTGTCGTTCCGCCGTCTCGAACTCGGCCGCTAGCCTTCGCCTCTGAAGTCAGCCTTCGCTGCCGACCATGCTCTGCCCGCAGTGGGGACAGGCGCCGGCGACGCGCACTTCGACTGTGCTCGGAGCGGCGTCCTGGGAGAGATCGAGTTCCTGCTGGCGCGCATACTTTTCGAATTCCTCGACGAAGCCCGCACCGAGAATGCCCGTGGGCAGCGCCACCAACAGCAAGCCCCCGACCGAGACGACCGCGCCGAAAATCTGGCCCATCACCGTCACCGGGTAGATATCGCCGTAGCCCACGGTGGTGAGGGTCGAAATCCCCCACCACATCGAGGCCGGGATGCTCGAGAAGACCTCCGGCTGGGTGTGGCGCTCGGCGAAATACACCACCGTCGAGGCGACGATCAGCAGCGTGACCAGCATGCCGAGCGCCGCCACCAGTTCCTCCTTGCGTGCGCGGATCACTTCGAGCATCACGTGGACTCCGCGCGAGTAGCGGCTGAACTTGAAGACGCGCAGCATCCGCAGCAACCGGATGGCGCGCACCGAGCGCAGGTCGGCACCGGTGATCGGCAGCAGCCACGGCAGGATCGCCACCAGGTCGACCAGCGCCAGGGGCGAACACATGAAGCGCAGCCGGCCGAGAACCGGCGCGCGGTAGCGCGGGTTCTCTACCGCGCTCCAGACGCGAAGCCCGTACTCGAACGAAAAAACCACCACCGAGAACCAATCGAAGACCAGGAACGCCCGGGGAATTGCGCTGTGGATGCCCTCGACCGTGGAGAGGATGACCGCGATCACGTTGAGCAGGATCAACATCATCAAGAAGATGTCGACGCGCCGGCCCCAGAGATCATCCCCCTCGGTGGGTTCGAGCAGATCGTAGATGCGGTGTCGTATCGTCATGGCCCTTCCGCACCGACCCCTCGAGGGGGCGCAGCATCCTTGCCCATGATAGTCCCCCCGCGAACTACGGGTGGTCGATGTCCCGGTACGGTCGACGCCCCAAACGCGAAACGGCACCGAGCCTGGGGCTCGATGCCGTTTCAAGAAGATCCCACCGTCGTGCTACTCTCCCACCGAGGATGCCCGGCAGTACCATCGCCGAAGCAGGGCTTAACTTCCGTGTTCGGAATGGGAACGGGTGTGGCCCCTGCTCTGTGGACGGTGGGAAAACCGTCCATCGGAATTCGACCGTTTGCTGCGACCCGTGTCGCCCGGTCTCCGATAATTGAATCGTTCTTGAAAGAAGTGCGCCTGGGCGCGGTTGCTCGAGACCAACCAAAATGGTCAAGCCTCACGGGCAATTAGTACTGGTCAGCTCCACACATTGCTGCGCTTCCACCTCCAGCCTATCAACGTCCTCGTCTCGGACGGCCCTTCAGTGACCGAAGTCAAGGGAGATCTCATCTTGGGGTGGGCTTCCCACTTAGATGCTTTCAGCGGTTATCCCATCCAGACGTAGCTACCCGGCTGTGCCGCTGGCGCGACAACCGGTCCACCAGAGGTCTGTCCATCCCGGTCCTCTCGTACTAGGGACAGCTCCCCTCAAATCTCCTGCGCCCATGGCGGATAGGGACCGAACTGTCTCACGACGTTCTAAACCCAGCTCGCGTGCCACTTT
>CAJXIC010000430.1 GCA_913054385.1 uncultured Pseudomonadota bacterium | reverse complement strand
TGCCGCACGACACCACCCTGGGGGTTGCCTCGAAGCGCTTCGCAGACCTCGAGAACGGCAGCAACCCCACCGATCCCTACACTGATGTGGACCTTGGGGTCGAGTTCGAGTCGTAAACGGCAGCCGGGTCATCGCGATCCTATGCCGAAGCGAACATCGATGTCCGCGCGGTCCGCTGGCCGACAGCCGCGCGGACGCCTAGGCTGCGGGACGCGGCCGGGGTGCGCCTCGCGCGGCGCCAGGAGATTCGTGATGGCGGACGCGACCGAGATCCACGGCCACTGCGATCCGCGTTTTGTCGGCGTGCGCGACGTCTTCGCCGCCGCCTTCGAGCGCGGCGATGAACTCGGGGCTTCGGTGTGCGTGACCCTCGAGGGCGAGAGCGTGGTCGACCTCCATGCTGGCTTCGCCGACACCGCGCGCACGCAGCCGTGGCAACACGACAGCCTCGTGAATCTCTTCTCCACCACCAAGGGCATGACCGCGATCTGCGCGCTGCGCCTGGTGGACGAGGGGCGACTCGATCTCGACGCTCCGGTGGCGAAATATTGGCCCGAGTTTGCAGCGGGCGGAAAAGCAGACCTTCCGGTTCGACACCTTCTCAGCCACCGCGCGGGGCTGCCCGCGATTTCGAAGCCGCTGCCCCCGGGCTCGCTCACCGACTGGGATGTGATGACGACGGCATTGGCCGAGCAGGAGCCTTGGTGGACCCCTGGCACGCAGCACGGCTATCACGCGATCTCCTTCGGCTTCCTGGTGGGCGAGGTGGTGCGCCGCATCGATGGACGCAGCCTCGGCACCTTTTTTCGCGAGGAAGTCGCCGAGCCGTTGGGCGTCGATTTGCACATCGGGCTGGCCGAAGAACACGAGGGCCGGGTCTCAAAGCTGGTGCAGGGCCCCGTGCACGCGGAAAACGGTCCCGATCTCTTTCAGATGATCTTGAAGGATCCCGAGAGCATGTTGGCGAAGGCCTTCATCAATCCGCCGTTGCTGCCGGGCGACGCCAACTCGCGGGAGTGGCGCGCCGCGGAGATCCCCGCGGCCAACGGGCACGGGACCGCCGCGGCGTTGGCGCGGCTCTACACCGCGCTGGCACTGGGCGGCGAGCTCGACGGCGTGCGCGTGCTTTCGTCCGAGACGATCGAAGCCGCCCGCACGCAGCACTCGCGCGGTCTCGATGCCATCTTGCCGCTCGAGTCGCGTTTTGGGCTGGGCTTCCAGATGCCCACCGAGGGCGAGCCCACCGGGCCGAATCCGAGAGTCTTTGGACACGCCGGGGCCGGGGGCTCCTACGGCCAGGCCGATCCAGAAAATCGCATCGGCTTCGGCTACAGCATGAACCTGATGCACACCGGGTTGTGGATGGTCGACCCGCGACCGCGCGCGTTGCTGCGAGCGGTACACGAAGCGCTCGCCTAGTCGCGAGTTGCGGTCGATTTCGCGTCCTCGGCCCGAAACGATTCTGATACGTTTGACCGGTTCGTTCGGACCCGCTGGGCTCGCTACTGAAGGCGAACGATGGCACCCAGAAGATCCAGATCGTGGTGGGCGCCCCCTTCTCCGCGACGACCTCGGAGTGGACGAAGCTCAAGGGCTACAACGGTGCCACGATGCCCACCTGGAAGCCTGACGCGGTGACGACCAGCGACCAATACCCGCTCTGCGTGCGTGGCTCCTACACCACCGACTCGAGCGGCGTGGTCTCCAACGGAACCGTGCCAAACGGGCAGGGCGATTACATCTACACGCTCGGCAATGCGCTCAACTCGTTGCTCACGAAGGAAAGCGACTTCGCGGCGCGTTTCGGCGGGGTCTATGCCTACGGCTACAACGACGGTCTCGAGGCCGACAGCGTGATCTGCCAGAGCTCGCCCTGCGGTTGCGCCATCAACACGCCGGTGGCATCGAAATGCGATCAGACCACGAAGGTTCCGATCGTTTTCATGACCGAGAACGACGCCGGCAACGTGAACCGGATCGCCCAGTCTTCCTGAGACGCCTGGAAGGCCGTGGAGGCGCAGCTGCCCCCCCGCGCCCTAGAGCAACCGGCACGGCGAGGAGTGGAAGCACAGCCGGAAACCGACGCCGCGCAAACGCGAAAACGCGCAAACGGGGACGTTGTTTACTTCTTTACTTTTCAGGCGGCGCGAAACCGCATTCCGAAATGTTCGACCCGAAAAGTAAAGAAGTAAACAACGTCC
>CAJXIC010000429.1 GCA_913054385.1 uncultured Pseudomonadota bacterium | reverse complement strand
AGCTTGTGGGGTTGAGACCCTCGCACTTGAGATGGATGTCGATGCCGCCGCCCACCCCGATGGCGAGAACCTTCGGCTTATCCAGCAGCAGGTAGGGCGTGCGCAGGATGTGATGGTCGAGCATCCGCAGCGAGTCGGGGCCCTTCACCTCGAAGACGTTGCTGCCGTTGTGCCCGTCGTATTGGATGTCGAGGACCCGCGGAATTTCGCCGTCGAAGAACGGGTTGAGGCCAAAGCCTCCCCACATCCCGCCGCGGGCTCCGGGAACCTGATAGACGTCCACCCGGTTCACGGGGCTCCACTCGCTGTGCAGGGTGATGGCCCCCTTTCGCGCCAGACCGATCGCCAACTGCTTGCTCGGCGCCGGCTCGAAGACCAGCCAATTCGCGGCCTGCGGCGCCAGCAGCACGAGTGCCAGCGCGAGCGCCCCCAGTAGCCGCTGCAGGTTCCCCGCGCCGGCGTAGCAGGCTCCCGCCGCGGCGAAGATCGCCGCACACACCATCAGGGTGGCGGGGCCGTCGAGGGTTGCGAGCGCGGCCACGGCGGCAAGACACCCCACCCCGGCGCCGAAAAGATCCGCCGCGTACAGGCGGTCGATCCGATGGGGCCAGCGCGAGAGCGGGGCCGAGATCGCGAGCCCCGCCAGCACGAAGGGAACCACGACCAGCAGCGAGTAGCCGAGCAGCCCGAAGAAGAATTGCATGGGCTCTTCGAGCAGACGGTCCGGGTCGAGCGGGTGCGGTGCCAGGAGCGCAAGGCTCCCGAGCAGCGCGAGCCCTGCCGCTGCCGACCACAGGCCGAGGCGCCGCGACAGCCCGTCGCCCAGGAGCTTTGGATAGACCGCCAACAGCGCGCCCGCCGCGCCGAAGCCGAGCAGCGCGGTGCTCAAGGTGAGATAGGCGAGGTGGTACCAGATCGCGAACGAAAAAATCCGCGTCAGCAGCACCTCTGCCATCAGCACCGCCAGCGAGCAGAGGGCGATGCCAAGACCGACCCCGCGCGGAATCCGATCCTCGACTCGATTCCCCATCCTGCGAACGTCCCCCCTCAGTCCCGGCCCGACCGCGAAACCCACGCTGACGCAGGCCCGCCGCCCTCGCAACCCCGCCCTTTCCCGGGCCAGCAGAGTATCTTTATTCCGCCGAGCCACAGCCGGGGCGCCGTTGCGCCAGAGGACGCTCGAAAAGGGGGGCCCCAGAGTGAGCACACCCCGCTGGCAGAGCCGCGCCCCCTGCCGCTACTTCCCCGTCGAGGCCACTCCGCTCACCATGTCGCCACGCCTACGGCCGCTGGGGACCGACTTCGGGAACGGCCCGGCGGACCACCTGTACTTCCAGGTCGACCGGGAGTACGAAGCGTATCGGGCTCAGAAACATCGCATCGCGGCCGACCAGACCCCGGGCGCCTTCGGCACCCGCGAAGAATCAGAGGCGCAAACCCTCGCCCACGCGGCCGCTCTCGCCTGGGCCGAAACCACAGTCGCCAGCGAGCACCCGTCGATTCGGGCCACCCTTTCCAGCACCGACTCCACGCCCCGGCGCTGGCAGCGCCTCGCCCTGGCGCTGCAAGAAGATCTCGTCCTCCTCCACCGGGACGCAGTCGGCCACGACCGCGTGCTCGCCTTTCACGTTTCGTTCCCGAGCGATTGGCGCCCAGAAGCCATCCTGGGGGCGAACTTTCAAAAAGTTCACGCCGCCGTCCCCGGCTTCGCCGAGCAACCCGAAACCGCACGAAGCCTGGTGCGCGCGATGCTCGAACGCGGACCCTTCGTCCGCTTCGTCTGGACGCTGTGCACCGACTCGCACCTCGATCACCACCCGGCTCGCCACCCCCGCTCCCGCTTCACCCCGGACACCCGGCCCGGCTGGTTGCGGGTCGAGCGGCAGGTGACGATTCCGCTCCCTGCGGTGCAAGCGTCGGTGTTCCTGATCCGCACCTACCTCACACCGTTCACCGCCCTCTCCGACGATGAGCGGGACACGCTCTCCCGCGCCGTCACCGCGATGCCCGAGGACGTGCGGCGCTACAAGCAACTCGACCCGGCCCGCGTCGAGCCAGCGCTCCGGGCCGCCGCGGCGGGCTAGCGATTCGCCTCGGCGAGGGTCGCGTAGAAGAGCCAGTGGCGTTCCCAAAAGCGCTCGAGTTCTAGAACGAGCACGTTGCGACCGGCGCGCAGCATGACTTCCGCCTCGACCTCGGCCTCGAGGAT
>CAJXIC010000428.1 GCA_913054385.1 uncultured Pseudomonadota bacterium | reverse complement strand
ACGGGGGCATTCCGATGTCCACGCCTGGAGTCTCCACCACGACGCCGCCACCGAAGAGCGGGGGCTCCGGGCCTGGAGTCTCCACCACGACGTCGCCACCGAAGAGCGGGGGTGAGGGATCAACCGGACCGGGGAACTGAGAGGGATTGTTCGCCCCCCCGCCCGCCACGGGACCGTCTTCGAAGCTCTCGGCGAGACCGACGCTCTGCCCGGTGGAATTCGTCGGGTCGAGCGCCTGCTGCTCGACCAGACCCCCGTCTCCTCCGCCTGGACCGGCGCCGACGCCGGCAGGGCCGAATCCGAGCTGCGAGTCGATGTTCACGTTTTCCGGACCGGTGGAGGCCTGTTGGGTTCCGCCACCGAGCGCATCGAACCCGGCGTCGAAGCCCGGCGGAATTGGTCCGGGAGAGCCGGGCGGGCCGACCTCCGGAATCGTGGTCGCCTGTCCGGCTTGGAGGTCGACGCAACCGGAATCCGAGCAGGCAAAGCCGTCCCCAGCCTGGATCGCGGCCACCGTGACCCAGCCGTTTCCAGGGCCGAGATTCTCGACCCGCACGTTCATGGTCGAGCCGCGCACACCGACGATGGCTGTGGGCGTGTGAATTTCGAGGCGGGTCGTTCCGCCGAAGGCCTTCCCCACCTGGGCCCGGACCTGCCCGACCATCTGGCGCAGGATCGAGCGCTCCTGGGTGGCGAGGTCGCCGACGATCATGCGGTCGATGTGAAGCTCGGTGTTTTCCGCGACGCTGATGATCGTGTCGTCGACCAACAGGATCTTGGCCGCCGATTTGGCCTCGGTGCGGATCGAGTCGCCCACCGACACGCCGCCATCGATTGCGACAGGCTGCCAACTGGTGGCGTTCTCCGGCTGCACCTGGACGATGCCCTGCATCTGCATCACGAAACCCACGGGTGCGCCGAAGGCCGGAAGCGCGACGAGCGCGATCGCGATCGCGAGAACATGGCTGGAATGGGATCGTGCGGGCATCAGAGCCATTGAGCTTCCCTCAGGGGCATTATATCGGTCGCGCAGTCGGCGAAGTTGACACCGCGGAGAGCGAAAAAAGAGGTTTTCCTGGACGTCCAGTGCAGGAGTAAGTAGCCCCCACCCCGCCGAAAGTGTCATGAAGCCAGGCGCTCATTGAGACAGGCCTGCGTGTTGCCACCACCCCGAGCACGATACCCCCCGGGGTGAGCATCGTTCGCTTCCACCCGGCCTCGCGGGCCAGGGCTTAGTCGCAGTGCAGGGGGCCCGGGTTCCCGCAACCGTCACCGAGCCCCCCGCCGAGGATCAAGGTGTCTCCGCCGCTCTCGAAAACCTCTTCGACACCGACGTTCTGGGCGGTCGAGTTGGTCACGTTCAAGGCCTGCTGCTCGACCTGGTTGCTCTCGGTGGCCGCTGCCAGCTCCTCGCCGGCGCTCTGCTCGCCGAAGAGGAGGTCGTCGGTGACTCCGCCCGCGACCTGGGTGGGGGCCGATGGGGCCAGCGGCTTGTAGTCCGGCCCGGGCTTCGCGGGGGTGCTGGGCGCGCGCCCCTTCAGGATCACCGTCGAGAGTCCGGCCCCGAGATCCACCTGGCCTGTGATCGCGGGGTTCAAGTTGCGGGCGAAGCACGATCCCTCGACGCAGACCGCGAGCGTGCGATCCCCATCGACCACGACCTCGAGGATCGACCCCTTCACGCCGAGAATGGCCGTCGGGGTGTGGATTTCAAGGCGGGTCGTGGCCCCGAAGGCCTTGCCGACCTCGGCGCGGAGCTGTCCGCGCGTTTCGCGCAGGATCGAACGCTCGCGGGTGGCGAGGTCCCCGACCAGTATCCGGTCCACCAGTACCTCGGTATCCGGCCCCAGCGAGAGCTTCGTGTCGTCCACCAGCAACGCGCTCAGGTTGGAGTTCTGGAGCGTGCGCAGCGCGTCGCCGACCGAGATGCTGCCGTCGATGGTCGCGGGCGACCAACTCGTGGCCGGGGGCGCTTGAACCTGCGCGATGCCATCGATCGCGGTGACGAAGCCCACCGGTGCCGCACTCGCGATCGGAGCGAGCGCTGCACTTGCGGCGAGCAGGGCGCTGAGCATTCGGAGCCGGTTGCTACGAGTCATACGAGCTCCTTCGTTGCGGGGCCCGCAGGCAGGCCGGATGCGGTCGTCAGTAGCGATAGGTCACCAGGAATTGCACCAGGTGCCGATCGTATTCGTAAAAGGGAACGTTCGAG
>CAJXIC010000427.1 GCA_913054385.1 uncultured Pseudomonadota bacterium | reverse complement strand
AACGCTTTTGTCCAACGATGACCACCAGCCGGCGTCCGCGGGTCATTGCGGTGTAGACGAGATTGCGTCTCAGCATCGGTGTGTGCTGCCCGTGCAGCGGGAACACCACCACCGGGTACTCGGAACCCTGGGCCTTGTGCACCGTGGTGGCATAGGCGAGCGCCAACGCGTCGAGTTCGTCGAAGGCGTATTCGACTTCGCCCCGGTCAAAGGCCACGCGCAACGTCTGCTTCTCGGGTTCGATTCCGGCGACGAAGCCGACATCTCCGTTGAAGACGTCACGGTCATAGTCGTTTCGCATCTGCATCACCTTGTCGCCGACGCAGAAGGCGGTCTCGAAGCGCAGGACGCGCGGGCCGGCGAGTCCCGCCGGGTTGAGCGCCCGCTGCAGCCCCCGATTGAGCGCCTTTGTACCCAGGGAGCCCCGGTGCATCGGCGAGAGTACCTGTACGTCGCGAATCGCATCCACCCCGAGGCGCCCGGGAATCCTCTCGGCGACCAACTTGACGATGCGCTGGGCGGCCACTTCGGCGTCTTCCTCCTCGAGGAAGAAGAAATCGCTGCCCTCTACGGACGCGAGTTCCGGCATCTCCCCGGCGAGCACGCGGTGCGCCGCGCGCACGATTCGACTCTGGGCGGCCTGCCGAAAGATCTCCGAGAGCGCCACCACCGGAACAACGCCCGAATCGATCATGTCGGCGAGCACGCGGCCCGGTCCGACCGATGGCAATTGCGCCGGATCGCCAATCCAGAGAACAGCGGCTTCCTCCGGCAAGGCGCGCAGCAACCCCGCGAGCAGCGGTACGTCGACCATCGAGGCCTCGTCTACCACCAACAGATCGACCTCGAGTGGATTCGAGGGGTTGCGCCCGAAATCCCTACGCCCGGGGCGCGCCTCGAGCAACCGGTGCAACGTACTGGCCGGGGCCGCGGTGGCCTCGGCCAGGCGCTTGGCGGCGCGACCCGTGGGCGCGGCCAGCAACACCCGAACGCGTTTGGCCGCGAGAATCTCGAAGAGCGCCCGCACCAGAGTCGTCTTGCCGACGCCCGGCCCGCCGGTGAGCACCAGGAGGCGCGAGTGCAGCGCGCGGTCGAGGGCCTCGTGTTGCCCCGTCGCCAGCACCAAGCCGAGCTTCGCTTCCACCCAGGGGATCGCCTTTCCCGAATCGATCTCGGCCCAGGGGGGCGACCCTCGCAGCATCGCCCGCAGTCGAACGGCCGCATCGGCCTCGGCGTGAAAGAGCGCGGGAACGAAGACGCCCGGGCCATCGGTGCCGTCGGCGGCAATCAGTTCGCGCGCCTCGACTTCCGCGGCCAGTCCGGTCTCGACCACCGCGGTGTCCACCCCCAACAGCGCCTCCGCACGCCGTAACAGATCCTCCCGCGGCAGCCCGCAGTCGCCCGCGCGCACGGCGTCGTCGATGATCTGGCGCACGCCGGCACGGGCGCGTGAGAGCGCCGTCCGCGAGACCCCGAGCCGGTCCGCCAGGGCATCGGCAGTGGCGAAACCCACCCCCGGAATATCTCGGGCCAGCGCCCACGGGTCGCTGCGAATGCGTTCGACGGCGTCGTCCCCGTAGAACCGGTGGATGCGCGCCGCGCGCACGGTGCCGATGCCATGCCCGTGCAGGAAGATCATGATCTCCCGCACACGCTTCTGGGCACTCCAGGCGCTGCGAATGCGCTCCAATCGGACACGACCCACACCCGGGACTTCGCGCAGACGCTCTGGCGTCTCGTCGATGACATCGAGCACACCGACCCCAAAGGTCGCCACCATTCGCTTCGCGAGTTCCGGACCGATCCCCACCACCAGCCCCGAACCGAGGTAGCGCTCGATGCCCTCGGCACTGACGGGCGCCTGGGTCGCGATCGATTCCGCCCGGAACTGCGGGCCGTGCCGGGGGTCGTCCACCCAGCGTCCCTCCGCCCGCAGTAACTCGCCCGCCTTGATCGGCGGCGCGTGTCCCACCACCGCCACTCGCTCGCGACCGAAACGTGGCTGCACCCGCAGCACGCAAAAACCCGTCTCCTCGTTCTGGAAGGTGACCCGTTCAACGGCCCCCGAAAGCACCTCTTGGCCCTCGCTCCCGGCGATCCCGTCGAAGGGAAGTCCCTCCTGATCCCGACCGCGGGGCCCACTCATTCGCACACCGGCCGGTGCCCGGCGGCCCGGGCGTCGCGGCCGCGCCACTGAGGCCAGTCCTGTGCCGAAAGG
>CAJXIC010000426.1 GCA_913054385.1 uncultured Pseudomonadota bacterium | reverse complement strand
CGGAACTCGACTTCTGCGGTGCCTCCACCAGAGCGCTCCACGGCAACCTTCCCCGAGACTTCGCGACCGAGGACACTGCCGGGGTCGGGCCAGCCGAGGCGGCGCGCCGCCTGCACTCGCGGCAGGACGCGCTCAGCCACAATGGCATCGAATGACGCAAAGCGCAGACCCGCCACGGCGAGCGCCCGGCGCGTTTCGCGTTGCACGATGTCGCGCAGGGCCGCGGGGTCGGGCCAGTCGACCGCTACGGCCTGGCTCGGTTCGAGGGCTTCGAGGCTCGCGTGCGAGTCCGTTAGATAGGCGCGAAACACGGCTTCGAGCGAAGCGTGCACCGCGATCCCGATCACCTTCGCCTCGAAATCGGGCAGCCCGGCCAGTGGGTCGCGAACCCGCTCGATCCCGAGATGCTTCTCGAGCAGGGCCTGCCAGGGGCAGCGGCCGAGGCCTTCGAGTTGGGTGATGTAGGGGCGGCGGCGACGCGGATCGTCGTCGCGCCGAAGCGGACCCACTCGCCCGAGATAGGGGCCGAGATCGTCGCTCCCGAACGAACGGTCGAGTTCGGCAGCGACCCGGAGCCGGGCAATGGCGGCTTCGCGGTAGGCGGGCTCGGCGGCATCGCCCCCGCCCTGTGCCTCGCAGAGCGCGGCGGGGAGCCCCGCGGCGAGCCCGGCGGCGCCGAAATCGAGGGCCGCCTCCAGGGCGCGCTCGGCCGCCGGGCGCCAGCGCGGCGCTTCGCCGAGGCGCTCGGTGGGCCCGCGCAGCGGAAGATCGACACGCGCTTCGGTGAGCCCGCCCGGCCGCCAGCGCAGGGCTTCGACGAAGGTCGAGACCGAGCGCGGTCGCGCGTCGTCGCCCACCCCCTGCCACGAGATCGTGACCTCGGCCGCAGCCTCGAGGAGTTCGGCAAAGAGGTGCCTCTCCTCTTCGTGCCCGCGCTGCTTGATCGGAATTGCGGGCAGCAGCTCGGCCATCACGTGGCGCAGGCTGTCCGGGATAATCGGGTCTTCGCGCACCGGGCGCGGAAAGACGTCGCGGTTCAGGCCCACCACGAAGAGATGCTCGAAGGTGCAACCGCGCGCTTCCATCACCCCGAGAATCCGCACGCCCCCGCCCGCGCCACCGAGCGGAATCTGTGCCTCGCTCGCGAGCGCGCGAGACAGGCACTCGAGGAAGTCTTCGCGCCGCAAGCTGCGCGCCGTCGGCAACGCTTCGAGCTCATCCGCAACGGCGGTGGTCGCCGCGGAGACCTCGTCGTCCGCTACCGCGGCGGTCTCCCCCGAGGCCCATCCAAACCCCCCTGCGAGCAGCGCGGCGAAGTGTTCCCTGTGTTCGTCCGCAGTCGCCTGCTCGGGCCACCCCCGCAGCGTTGCGAGCGTCAGCTCTGCGCGCTCGCGAAGCCAACCCACCGCCTCGGCCGAACACACCCTGCGCGCCGTCTCGAGCGGCGCGCCCTCAACGGCCCGCTCACCCGAGGCCGGGGCGTGCCCCGTCGGCACCGGGATTTTGACGTCTTTCTCGATCGCGCGGAGCTTCGCTACATCCGCGAGCCGGGCTACACCGCGGCTGCGGAGGAACCAACGCAGGTCGGCTGCTTCGAAGGCCGCCGGGAGCGCGACGCCGTCGAGCCAGCGTTCCGCGCCGACGTCGCCTTCGCGCTGCAGCACTTCGAGCCACGCGGCGTGACGCGACGCGACGGTCCCCCCCGAGAGCCCTTCGCCCACACCCGAGTAGGGGATGGCCAGGGCGCGCATCTGGGCGCGGAGGGCAAGCCGGTAGGCGCTCCAGTCGCGCGCGACGATCGCAATCGATTCGGGCTGCGTCCCCGCCACGAGCAATTCTTGAATGCGACGGCCGACCTCGCGCAACTCCGCGGCCGCGCCGGGCGCCTCGAAGCCGTAAAGCACCGCGGGGGCGGGTGCCGACGCAGCATCGATCGTGGTCTCGTCGGCGCCGGAGATCGCGAGATGCTCGCAGAACCGCCGGGCGAAGGGCTCGACTTCGCCTGGTGCTGTGATGCGCGGGGGAAGATCAACCCAGAGCGTGGTGGTCGCGCTCCGCAACAGCGCCGTCAGCAAATCGGCCGCCACGCCGGTAGCGTCCGCGAAACCGTGGACCAGGATGGCCCTCGACGGAATCGCCCCGGCAGGCCGCGCGATCACGTCACTGGCGCGGCGCAGCACTTCGGAACGGTGAGCAACCCCCTCCGCCGCGAACGCCTCG
>CAJXIC010000425.1 GCA_913054385.1 uncultured Pseudomonadota bacterium | reverse complement strand
TGGTTCTCGGCGCAATCGGGGATCAGGTTGGGCAGATCGCCCGGAAGCACGTAGTCCAGCGAGCACACCGCCGGATCGGGTACCGGGGACGGCGGGCAGTCCTGGGCCTGCGCGACCTGCCCGGCCCCCACGAGCCCGACCGCCGCCACCAGAAGCGTCCGCCCCGCAAGCGCTCGTAGCCTCCGAAATCGGTCGCCATGCGTTCGCTTCCGGTGCATCATCGTGCCTCCGCGCCCTCGGGAACGCTGACTCGGTGTGCGGCTAACCCGCGAGTTGTCTCTCGATGCCGAAGGCGGGGCATTTCTGTGCGGCGGGGGGTACGTCGGCGTAGGCCAGCGGCTCTGCGATCTCGGCCTTCGTGGGGCCGATGCGCTCGGCCAGCGGGCGCAGCGCTTCGAGGTCGAAGCCGTAGAGGCGTGCGGCGTTTCCGCCGACCATGGCCTCGATCTCGGCCTCGGGCACCCCCGCGAAGCTGAGCCGCAGGTGCTCACGCGTGTAGGGGTAGCTGCCCTCGACGTGGGGGTAGTCCGTGCCCCACATGATGCGCTCGATCCCAATCTCGGAACGCATCGCGCACTCGGTGGGCGGCATGAAACTGGCCCCAACGTGGCACTGCCGCGCAAAATACTCCGAGGGCGAAAGCGAGAGCTTCGCCACGGTAGGCGCGCCAAAAATGTACTCCGAGCATTGGTCGTTCGACTTCATGCGGGTGTAGAAGGTATCGAGTTGCGCGAGCACCCCCGGCACCCAGGCCGCGCCGGTTTCGGTGAGAACGAATTGCAGCTGCGGGTGCCGCTCGAAAACGCCGCTGAACATCAGGTGCCAAAGCGCGCGGTGCGCCCACCAGGTGACTTCCAGCATGTACATGGCGAGCGATGCGGGGAGGTACATCCCGACGTCCGGAGTCGCCCCCCCGCTGTGATGGTTGAGCGGCATGCCAAGCTCTTCGCAGACCGCGAAAATCGGCTCGTAGCACGGCGCGTAGAGTGGCTCGATCCCTGAACCGGGCGGGGCACCGGGCAGTAGAACCCCGCCGTGCAGACCGTTCTCCCGGGCCCAGCGGATCTCCCGAACCGACTCCTCGACCAGCGGCAGAAAGATCTGGACGATCCCCGCTCGACGGCCCGGCAGCTCCTTGCAGAAATCCGCCAGCCAGCGGTTGTGCGCCTGGATCCCAGCCCAGCGACGCTCGGCTTGACCGCCGGTTTCGGGCTCTCCGAACTCGCTCATCATGCTCGGCGCAAACGGCGGAGACGTATTCGGAAAGATGACTTCGGCCACGACGCCGTCGGCCTCGGTCTCACGCTGCCGACGCGCGGAGCTCCAGTTGCGGTCGCCCACCACGTCGGGGTCGCCATCGACACCGATGCTCCGGTCGCCCATCACCTGCCTCAAGCCCTTCGCGACCTGCTCGGAATAGCGCAGCCATTCCTCGAAATCGCCCTGCCACTTTTTCTCGACGTAAGGCCGATAACCCTCGGGGCTCGAGCCAGCGTGGGTATCGGCGGTGATCAGCAGGTAGTGATCGAGGCCCGCAAGCGCTGTGATCGAATTCGACATGACTCTTCTCCCGGGCGGGTTCCCAGTGTGACCCAGCTACCGGCCGGAAGCCCGTCCCCGGTGGCGGGAGCGCATCCGCCCTCAGCCCGACGCGGAGGCCTTGATGGCGGCTTCGGCCCGCGCGCGCTGAAAGGTGATGCAGGTCGAATCCGCCGGGATCTCCTCGAGCGGCTCCGCCACGAGCTCCTTTGTGATCGCGACGGCGTCTGCGATCGGGCGCAGGGCCTCGAGGTCAAAGCCGTAGAGCGCCGCCGCGTTCTCGCCGAGCATCATCCGCACCTCGTGTTCGTCCACGTCGCTGAAGGCGAAACGCATGTTCTCGCGCGAATGCGGGTAGCAGCCCTCGTAATGCGGGTAATCGTTGCCCCAGAGCACGCGATCGACACCGACCACCTTACGCCCCGCGATGTCGCGAGGGGAAGGGAAACTGGCACCGTACCAGCAGTTGCGCTTCGCGTAGAAGCTCGGCAGCTCCTTCAAGGCCGGGTCCAACGTCGTATCGATCTCGCCGATGGCGCCCGCCTTCCAGGCCAGGTACATGCCGTCCATCTGGCGCATCAGGCCCGGCGCAAAGGCGCAGCCCGACTCCGTGAGAATGAAGCGCAGCTTCGGGAAGCGTTCGAAGACCCCTCCCATGATCAAGTGCGTGATCCCGCGCTG
>CAJXIC010000424.1 GCA_913054385.1 uncultured Pseudomonadota bacterium | reverse complement strand
CAGCGACACCGTGGCCCGGGCCGTCGACGCGATGGGACGCCTCGACGTCCTGTGCAACGCCGCGGGGGTGGTGCGCTTCCATCACTTTGCCGAGATGCCTATCGAAGACTGGGAACTCATCCTCGGGGTGAACCTGTCGGGGACCGCCTTCATGTGTCGCGCGGCCATTCCGGCCCTCCTCGAGACCGAGGGCAACATCGTCAACGTGGCCTCGATCGCAGCGCTGAAGGGGCAGGCCTACACGGCGGCCTACACCGCGAG
Source organism: uncultured Pseudomonadota bacterium (assembly GCA_913054385.1). GTDB lineage: Bacteria > Myxococcota_A > UBA9160 > UBA9160 > UBA4427 > JAYGCV01. The sequence goes on along the minus strand of CAJXIC010000424.1, from coordinate 1,972 downwards.
CAAGGCCGCTGTGGTCCAACTCACGCGCTCGCTTGCGCTCGAGTACATCGGTCGTGGAATTCGGATCAACGCAGTGACCCCCGGTGGAATCGAGACCCCGATGAACACCCACATCGAGTTCCCCGACGATCTCGATTGGAGCCTGGTGCGGCGCTACACCGGGCTCCGCGGCATGGCCAAGCCCGAAGAGGTGGCCGACGCCATCGCCTACATCGCGGCCCCGGGCTCGCGGATCCTGCATGGTGCCGTCGTCGCCCTGGACCTCGGCATGAGCGCCGATTAGCGCACGCCCTTCGATCACTCGCCTCCCGAGGAGAAGCTCATGAAGGCAACGCCCGCTCTCAGTCGCATCGGCCTTTCGCTTGCGCTCGCCCTTACGCTTGCGTGTGTCTCGACGGCACCCGCCCTTGCCCCGGATCTCGAAGCGCTGGTCGACGAATCCCAGAACCTCGAAGGCCTCTTGAATCGCTACTCGACGGTCGAAGGCAACGAGCGATCGAGCGAGGGCTACACCACCTTCCGCGCCTGGTTCGAGCCGAAGAAGGGCCTGCTCATCGTCAAGGCCGACACCAAGGACATCGACGGGAACCGGCGTCAGACTTTCGCCTACTACCGCAACGACCAGCCCTTTTACGGTGTCGAGTGGCAAGAGCTCCAGTTTTCCGGGAAGACCGAGTTGCAGGTCTTTCTCGACGCGTCCGGAATCGTCATCGGCTCGCGCAGTGAGCGCGATGGGGCGCTTGCCGCGATGCCCGAGGGCGAACCCGGGGGCCTGGCCCAGCGCCTCCACGCGATGAAAGACGACGCCTTTCGAGCTCGCGCCGCCAATCAATAGTCCGCGCTCTCCCGTCCAGAACACCAGCAGAGCCGCCGGGGCTGCGCGGGCTCAGCGTCGGTAGCGAAGCCAGAGCGCGTTGCGTCGACGTCGCAGGATCTCTTCGCGCTCTTCGGGCGTCACCCGGGGCGTGCCGGCGGGCAACTCCCCTTCGAGGTCGGCCAGCGGAACCACTCTCGAAGTGGGAAGCGGAAGTTTCCCTTCTGCGCGGATGAAGCGCAGGATCAGCGTTCCCGCCTCGTGTCCGCAGGGATCGAGCCAGTTCACGACGCCTGGATCGCGATGTGCGATCACCACCCGCAGGACCCCGTCCCCGTCGATATGGGCCTGGCTGGCGTTGAGGGACCCCTGTCGGTGGACGAAATCGACCGTCTCCCACCAGAAATTGGCGAGGGCGAGATTCCAGTGCCTCGCCGCCGGCGGCACCGCCTCGAAGAGCACCGCCTCGTCCGGCGCGCAGCGAAAATTCCCCTGACAGTAGATCTGCCCCTTCAAGCCCGAATGTTCCGCGGAATCTTCCGGCGCGTAGATCACCACCGAATTCGGCGCGAGGTCCAACATGCCGCGGCTCATGCTCTGCCACAGGCCGCCGCCCTTCTCGATCCAACTCCTCAGCAGGTCGAGACGCTCGGCGATCTCGTCGCTGCGAAGGTTCGGCTTCGCCACGGAGCCACCGACCTTTTCGATGCGCAGGGTCGCGGGACGTTCGCGCTCCCAATCGAGAAAATTCTGCCGCAGCAACAGGAAGCGCGCGCCGGGCCCACTGGGAATCCAGTTCCCGGGCGTCTTCTCCCCGCCGACGAAGAGCTCGAATTCGCCGCTGTCCGAGGCCACGAGTTCGTCCCCGCTGATCGATCCGAGCGTCCGAATCGACGCCAGTTCACCGAGCGCGTAGTGGCCGGTGTTCACCTGGATGTCGAAGTGGTTCGCGCTCCCCACGTCTCCCCAGATCCGGTAACGCGAGGCGTCGTTCACGCTGGCGACCAGGTACAGGCAGTCGGGCGAATCGAGCCCCCAGCGCATCCCAAGATCGATCATGCGGGTGAACTCGGGATGATCCCCATCCGCGTGGGTGACACAGAAGTTGATCCCCGCCTCGAGGAACTGGGCCAGGAAACGAAACCCCGCCGCGCGTTC
>CAJXIC010000423.1 GCA_913054385.1 uncultured Pseudomonadota bacterium | reverse complement strand
CACCGACGACGAGCATGAAGAGCAGGTACGCCTGCAGGAACTCGCTCACGTCGATCACCAACTGCGTCGGTGCCGGTAGCGCGCCGCCAAAATCTGCGAACATCTTCTCGAAGACCGGGATCACCTTCACCAGCAGCAGCACGATCACGCCCAAGGCGATCACCGAAACGGTCAGCGGGTAGACCATCGCAGAGCGCAGTTGGCGCGCGAGCTTCTCGGCCTTCTCGAGTTGCACCGCCAGCCGGTTGAGGATCGTATCGAGAATGCCGCCGACCTCACCCGAGGCCACCAGGTTCACGTAGAGGTCACTGAAGGGCTTCGGGTGCCTCTTCAGCGCGTCCGCAAACGTGGAGCCCTCCTCGACATCGGCCTTCACCGCCCGCAGCACCTTCTGGAAGGTCGGGTTCTCCTGCTGCTCGGCGACGATGCCAAGGGCCGTCACCAGCGGCAGGCCGGCATCGATCATCACCGCAAACTGTCGCGTGAAGATCACGAGATCGTTGTTGGTGATCTTGGGCTGCAGGAAGGGAAGCACGTCTCCCAGGCTCTTCGCCTTTTCGCGCACCTTACACCGCACGAGGCCCCGGGAGCGCAACTGTGCCGCCGCGGCCATCGGATTCATGGCCTCGAGCGTGCCCGTCCGGGAAGCCCCGCCCCGCGAGCGTCCCTTCCAGTTATACGTCGGCATGCGAAGGAATTTTCGGCTTCAAGTGGATCATCGACGCCCCGCGCCCCGTCCCGCTGCGGCCACGGCAGCGCGCCTGCCGGCGGGAGCGCCGCGCCCCTGGGCCAGCAGTTCTCGAAGCTCGTCCGGGTTCGAGCTGCGACTGGTCGCGTCCTCGAGCGACACCTGGCGGCGGGCCACCAGCTCCGCCAGCGACTGGTTCATCGTCTGCATTCCGAATTTCGTCTGCCCCATCTGCATCGACGAGTAGATCTGGTGGATCTTGTCCTCGCGGATCAGGTTGCGGATCGCCGGATTCGGGACCATCACCTCGAGCGCCAGGGCCCGTCCCGAGCCGTTTGCGCGGGGCAGCAGGTTTTGGCAGATCACCCCTTCGAGAACGAAGGAGAGCTGCTGGCGGATCTGCGACTGCTGGAACGGCGGAAACACGTCGACGATGCGGTTGATCGTCTGGACCGCCGAGTTGGTATGCAGGGTCGCGAAACACAGGTGACCGGTCTCGGCCACCGAGAGCGCGGCCTCGAGGGTCTCGAGATCGCGCAGTTCCCCGATCAGCACCACGTCGGGATCCTGGCGCAGGATGTACTTCAGGGCTTCCTTGAAACCCTTCGTATCTGAACCGATTTCTCGCTGGTTCACGATGCAGCCCTTGTGCGCGTGCAGGTATTCGATCGGGTCCTCGATCGTGATGATGTGCTCGCTCCGCTCGGTATTGATGAAGTCGATGATGCTGGCGAGCGTGGTCGACTTCCCCGAGCCCGTGGGCCCTGTCACCAGCACCAGGCCACGCGGGCGGCGCGCGAGTTCCGTCACCACCGGGGGCAGGTTGAGCGCCTCGAAGGGGAGGATCTCGAAGGGAATGGCGCGGAAGGCCGCCGCGATATTGCCGCGCTGGACAAAGACGTTCCCGCGAAAGCGCGACAGCTTCGAGATGCCGAAGGACAGGTCGAGTTCGTTGTGCTCCTCGAACTCGTGTTTCTGCGCGTCGGTGAGCACCGAGTAACAGAGTTGCTTCGTGTCCTCGGGTGAAAGCGCGGGCAGGCTCAGCGGGTGGAGTTTGCCGTCGATTCGCAGCTGGGGAGCGGTCCCCGCCGTCAGGTGGAGGTCGCTGGCTCCCTTTTCGATCATCACCTTCAGCAGTTGATGCATGTTCGGCATGGCTTTCTCCCCGCCCCTTTGATGCGCTTCTAGTCGTCTGCCGCGGAGACGCGGTAGACCTCGCCCAGTGTCGTGATGCCCTCGAGAAGCTTGTTGAGGGCGCTGCGCCGCAGCGTCACCATTCCGCTGCGCATCGCCTCGCGCTTCAACTCGAGGGCCGATGCCCCGTTGAGCACGAATTCCTTGAGTGCGTCGGAGAGCGGCATCACCTCGTAGATCGCAACGCGCCCCTTGAAGCCCGTATCCGAGCACGCGGGGCATCCCTTCCCGTGGTAGACCACGGCGCCCGCCACTTCTTCGGGCGAGAGACCCGCGGCGAGCAGGTCCGACTCGGTCGCCTCGGGGTCGGGTTCGCGGCAGTTCTCGCAGACCCGGCGTGCCAGCCGCTGGGCC
>CAJXIC010000422.1 GCA_913054385.1 uncultured Pseudomonadota bacterium | reverse complement strand
TATCCTATCTCTCCTGCGGCCCCAGCATCTCGGCGCTCGCCTGAAAATAGTCGATACCCCCAGGGGCAATCAAACGTACACTTCGATTACTTCTTGCACACGAGTGCACCTATGGCATAGCCTTCGCCCATGGCCCCCACCCCGGAACCCGGTCGCCGCGAACGACGCAAGCTCGAGTTGCGGGCACGCATCCTCCAGGCCGCCGTCTGGCACTTCGAGGAGCAGGGCTTCCACGCCACCACCGTCGCCGCCATCTGCGAGCGTGCCGACGTCGCAACCAAGACCTTCTTCAACCACTTCGAGACGAAGCAGCACCTGCTGCGCGAAATCGCCCGCGAGCGACTCGGCGTGCTGCTCGCCGACATCGAAGCGATCTGCAAGAACGAGGAGACGACCCGGGATCGACTGCTCGCCTTCTTCGACCTCGCCGCGAAGCGCACCCTCGAAGCGGGCCCGATGAACCGCGAGTTCCTCACCGAGCTCGTCCACGTGGTGAATGAATCCCCCGAGAAATCCGACCATGCTCGTCGGCTCCACGGCGCCTTCGGCGCCATCGTCGAGGAGGGCCTCGCGAACCACGAAGTGACGACCCGGCACGCCCCGGGGACGCTCACCGAAATGATTCTCGGCGCCTACTACGTGTTGATGTTCAACTACGCAAATCTCGACGCCTACCCGATCGAGGTCCACGCCGAGGCCGTCGGCCATTTTCTGGCCGACGCGATCGCACCGCACCCCGAGGAATAAAATCATGGCTCGCCGAGAAATCGAACACGACGTGCTCCCCATCCCGAACGGCTGGTTCGCTGTCGAGTGGAGCCGCGAGCTTCACGACGGCGACGTCGTGCCCATCCATTATTTCGGCGAAGACCTCGTGCTCTTCCGCACGCGTTCGGGCGAGGCCCGGGTACTCGACGCCTTCTGCCCGCACCTCGGCGCGCATCTCGGCCACGGTGGACGGGTGATGGGCGACACCCTGCGTTGCCCCTTCCACGCCTGGCAGTTCGATGGGGCCTCGGGCGACTGCGTCTCGATCCCCTACTGCGAGAAGATCCCGCCGCGCGCGAAGCTCCGCTCGTGGGACGTCCAGGAGCGGAACGGGATGATCTTCGTCTGGCACCACGTCGAGGCGAAGCCCCCGGAATGGGATTTTCCGGTGCTCGAGGAGATCGGCCACCCCGACTGGTCCGAAGCGCGCACCGTCGAGCACGAGTTCGAGGCCTACGTCCAGGACACCCACGAGAACAACAACGACCCGGTCCACTTCGAGTACGTCCACCACATGCCCACAACCCCTCCGGGCGAGATCACCTTTAGCGAGGACAGCACCCACTACCGGATCGTGAATACCAGCGAACAGGACACGCCGATCGGCCCGCTCGAACTCAGCCTGATCCGCGATTCCTGGGGCCTCGGCCTCACCTCGGTGCGCAGCGTGGGCTTCCCCGACGCGGGCCTGCTGATGTATTCATCGACCACGCCAATCAACGAGCACCGCGTCTGCTCGCGCTGGCTGCTCACCTGCACCAACAACATGGTCGACTACATGGGCGAAGAGTTCATGCACAAGCTCGTTGAGGGCGTGAAGCAGGACATCCCCATCTGGAAAAACAAGGTTCACCGCGCGCGACCGGTGCTGTGCGCCGGCGACACCTACCTCGGCGAATTTCGTCAGTGGGCTCGCCAGTTCTACTCAAACCCCGTAGGCGGAGAGGCTTGAAAATGGATCGCTACCTCGTCGTTTCTTCCGATGGACACGCCGGCCCCCACGCCGCCGACTACCGCGAATATGTTTCGCCGAAATACCGCGACGCCTTTGACGCCGCGCTTCCGATCCAGATCGCGATGACCGAGACGATGGCGAAGCAATTCCTCGTCGACGACATCAACCGCGATTGGCGCCAGGGCAACGAGGACGGCCTCCAAGGTGCCTGGGACCACGCGGCACGCAACCGCGTGATCGACGCCGACGGTGTCGCCGCCGAAGTGCTCTTCCCCGATGGCGTCACCGAGATGAACGCGCCGCCCTTCGGTGCAGGCTTTTCGATGCCGGCTGAGAACACCGTCCCCGAATTGCAGTGGGAGGGCTGCCGCGCCCACAACCGCTGGCTGGCGGAGTTCGTCTCGATGGAGCCGGCCCGGCGCATTGGCCTCGCCTGCATTCCGGTGGTTTGGGACATCGAGGAAGCCGTCAAGGAGATCCACGCGGTTCGCGATGCGGGGCTGCGCGGCATCATC
>CAJXIC010000421.1 GCA_913054385.1 uncultured Pseudomonadota bacterium | reverse complement strand
CGCCTCCCTCTTGGGGAACCAGATGCATGTCGGTCGAATAGACGTCGGCGCCGTGGGCACGCTCGGAGAGGCCGAAGGCGAAGATCCCGCCCTCCTCGAGCAGACGCGCGGTGCGCTGCTTCACTTCCTCGTTCTCGCTCATCCAGATGGGTCCGAGTCCGAGCACCGAAACCTGCCACGTGTACCAGTAGTGGAGCCCGTAGAAGCCGAGGATTTCGGCGAACTCGCAAATTCGCCAGGTATCCCAGCGCGAGTCCGCGGCGCCGTAGCCCGCCGGCGTACACATCGTTGCGAAGATGCGCTCCTGCTTCACGAATTCGAGGAAGTCCGCGTACCAGACACGATCTCGGTCGTCACGCTTGAGTGCACGCTTCCCCTTCGCCTCGAAGAAGGCGATGGTTTTCTGCATCACTTCGCGCGAGCGCTCGTCGGGATAGAAGCGATCGTGGTTCTTTGGGTCGAGCAGGATCACGGGGGCCTCCGTGCGGCAGCAAACCAGGGAACGCGACGATTGCGCAGCGCCCGAAGCCTAGCCGAAGCCTCCCCCTCGCCCGTGCCCCGCTGTGCCGGGAATCGCTAGGCTGACCCTTCCTGGCGCGCCCTCACCCTTGGCCTCGAAAGTGCAAAGCATGGACCCCCAACTCCTGAAGGACGCCGAAGCGCTCTTGCCGCGGATGGTCGAATTGCGGCGGCGAATTCATCGCCATCCCGAACTCGGACTCGACCTGCCGCAGACGAAGGCCGCGGTTCTCGAAGCCCTCGACGGCTTCGATCTGGCCATCGAGGAAAGTCCCGGGTCGAGCGGTCTGGTCGCAACCCTCGAAGGCGAGAAGCCGGGCCCCACGCTCATCTTGCGCGGGGACATGGACGCGCTGCCGATGCCCGAAGATTCCGGTGTCGATTTTCGTTCTGAAATCGAGGGCGCGATGCACGCCTGCGGTCACGATGCCCACACCGCCATGCTCGCCGCTGCGGTCGAGCTTCTCGATGCACGGCGTAGCGCGCTCCACGGCCGGGTGAAATTCATGTTCCAGCCGGGAGAGGAGGGTTTCTTCGGCGCCCGGGTGATGCTCGAGGAGGGCCTCCTCGAGGGCGCCGACGCCGCTTTCGCGATCCACATCTTCCCGATGCTGCCCGTGGGCATGGTGGCCACGAAGTCCGGCGCCTTCTTCGCGTCGGCGGACGAATTCGACCTGGTCGTGCGCGGCCGCGGCGGCCACGCCTCGATGCCGTATGCCGCCCGGGACCCCATCCCCGCGGTCTGCGAGATCGTGCAGGCGCTCCAGGTCTTCGTGACCCGGCGCGTGCCGGCCTTCGATCCGGTGGTGATCACCGTGGGCAGCCTGCACGCGGGCACCACCGACAACGTGATTCCGGAAACCGCATCGATCTCGGGGACGGTGCGCGCGGTCTCCGAGGCGTCGCGAAGCCTGGCCCTCGAGGGCGTCGACCGCGTGGCCCGAGGCATCGCGGTGGCCCACGAATTGGAGATCGACATCGATATCCGCCGGGGCTACCCGGTCACGGTGAACCACGAGGCTTTCACCGACTTCGCCGTCGAGACCGCCCGCGAACTTCTGGGCCGCGAGCGTGCGGCGATCCAGCCGAGCCCTTCGATGGGAGCGGAAGATTGGTCCTACGTGCTGCAACGGGTCCCCGGCTGCATGGTGATCCTGGGGGTCCGCCCGGACGAGGGGCCTGGCGCTCCCTGCCATTCGAATCGCATGGTGCTGAACGAATCGGGCATGCCGCCGGGAGCGGCCCTGCACGCCGCGATCGCGCTGCGTTACCTCGACGGAAGCGAACGTACCTTCGCCTGAAGCATCGAGGCAGCCCTTGGGAACCCGCGGTAGCCTCCGCGGTGTCGAAGCCGACCGGTAGAAGAAGAGGAATGCACCCGATGCGGCAGTGGCGTGGAATCGGATCGATCGGTTTTGTGTGTTTCGTCGGTGCCTTCGGGGTCGACGGGGCGGCAGCGGCGACTCTCCGCACGCCGAACCCCGAGCCGGCTTCGATCAACATCGAGTCCCCGGTCGAGGGCGAACTCGCTTCGAACACCGCCGTTTCCGTCTCGATTCGCGTCGAGGGCGACGTGCGAGACGTCACGCTCCGTGTCGAGCTCGACGGTGAGGTCATTTCGCTCTCCGTCGACGGGGACGATGTTGGGGCGGGGGTGCTCCTTCGCGGGGAACTCTCCTCCCTCGCCGAGGGAGCCCACGCGATCAGCGCCTCGGTGGCC
>CAJXIC010000420.1 GCA_913054385.1 uncultured Pseudomonadota bacterium | reverse complement strand
TGTGGGTCACGTTGGGGCTGATTCCGCGGTCCGCCCTCTACAGCTTCTTCGGGGATGCATTGACCCAGGATCGCGATGGCATCTTGCGCGGCGTGCTGGTGTTGGGCGGCGCCTGCGTGGTGGGGGCCTTCGCACTGCGGCGCATGCTGCGCGGTACGCTGGGCCGCCGCCGCGCGAGCCATCAATCTTCCGATGGAGCCGAAGCGGGGGACCCGGAGGAGCCGAGGTCGGGCTCGAGGTAGATGATCGCCTGGGCCGGCAGGCACGCGCGCACGCGGGCCTCGGCCGCGTCGATCGCGGCGGCAACCACGGCGACGTCGAGTCCCGCAGCGAACTTGAGTTTCGCACCGATCAGCAGCCGGTCCGGACCGAGATGCTGGGTGCGCATGTGGAGCACGCGCTGAATCTGTGGGGCGTCGACGAGGGCGCCGCGGATCGCCTCTTCGACCTCGGGATGTGCGGCTTCGCCGATCAGCAGGCTCTTCAGCTCGACCGCGAGGAGGGCGGAAATGACACAGAGAAGCGTCCCGATGGCGATGCTCCCGGCGGCGTCAAAGCGCGGATCGCCGGTTAGCGAGGCGAGGCTGATACCGGTGATCGCGAGGACCAGGCCGCAGACCGCGCCCAGATCCTCGAGCAGGATCACCGGCAGCTCGGCTTCGCGCGTCGAGCGCAGAAAACTCCACCAGCTGGCGCCGCCGCGACGGGCCGTGGCGGCCTTGACTGCGGTGCGCAGCGAGGCGCCCTCCAGAACGATCCCCAACAGCAGGATGCCGATGGCCCACTCGGGGTTGTCGATGACAACGGGTTCCCGGAACTTCGCGCTCCCCTCGACGATGGCGAAGACGCCCCCCAGCAGGAAGAGCACCAGCGCGACCACGAAGGACCAGAAGTAGCGCTCGCGACCAAAGCCATAGGGGTGGAGTTTCGTCGGGGCGCGTGCGGCGGCGCGCCCGCCCACCAGCAACAGGGCCTGGTTGCTCGTGTCCGCCACGGAGTGCACCGCCTCGGCTAGCAGCGAGGCCGCTCCGGTCGCAAGGAAGCCCGCGAATTTGGCGATGGAGAGCCCGAGGTTCGCTGCGAGTGCTGCGAGGACCGCCTTCTTGCTGTCGCTCTTCAATTCGAGGTCTCCAGTCGCGGGGGGCTTCGGTGAGAGGATAAGCGAGACAGCAGCCAGGCGACGCCCGCCGTGACGCTCGCGGAAAGCGGGATCCAGAAGGGCCAGGCGAGGGTGGGTCCCCGCACCCATAGTGGTTGCAGGAAGAGCGCCGCTCCGAGCACCGCTCCCACGCAGAGCGCCGCGACCGCGGCGTGGTCGTGGCGCCGGCCCGGCAAAAAGGCGCTGGCGAAGAGGCCGAGCAGCCCGCCGTAGAGAACGGTCATCGCCGAGAGGGCGAACTCGATGAGCGAAACCGGCGCGGCGGAGCCCGGGGTGTTGAGCGCCTGGTGGTACAGCGCCATGGTCATCGCCGCGCCCATGATCGCGAAGCTGAAGGCCACGGTGGACCAGCGCGCGCGGCGCACGCGCTGCGCCTCGTGCGGTGTCTCGCGCAGCACGTCCACGCTGAAGGTGGTTCCGAGCGCGCAGATCGCGGAGTCGAGGCTCGACATCGCGGCCGCAAAGAGTCCGGCGAAAACCAGTCCGCGGAGCGGCGCGGGCATGGCGTGGAGTGCGTAGAGCGGCAGGATCCGTGCGGAATCTTCGCTGAGCCAGGCGGGCGGGGCGAGGGCGTGGTGAAAGGCGATGCCGCTGCCCACCGCGAGAAACAGCAGCGTGATCGGAAAGTTCAGCAGCGCCGACGCGATCAGGCTGGCGCTCCCGCTGCGGGCACTTCGCGCGCACAAGAGGCGCTGGACCATGTCGTGGTCGGTGGCGTGGGTGGCGAGTGTCAGGAAGAAACCGCCGACGATCCCGACGCCGAAGGTCTGCGAGGAAGTCAGCGAGAAGAGGGGCTCGAGGTGAAAAACACGGAGGCGGTCGCCTTCCCCGCTCCAGCGGCTAAAGGCTTCGAGGTCGCCGGGGGTGGTGGCGGACAGGACGTAGAGCAGGGCGGCGGCGCCGAGCAGAAAGACGAAGGCCTGCAGGGTGTCGGTCCAGACCACCGAGCGGATTCCACCGAAGAGGGTGTAGGTCCCGGAGACCGCGCCCGAGAGCAGGATCGCGCTGGAAAGGTCAAAGCCCGTGGCCACCGAAAAGGCGAGGGCGGCGATGAAGAGCCGCACGCCCGAGGCCAGGATGCGTCCGGCG
>CAJXIC010000419.1 GCA_913054385.1 uncultured Pseudomonadota bacterium | reverse complement strand
GCGTGTTGAACACGTCCGGGTGCGCCTTCTCGATCTCGTCGAAGAGCACCACCCGGTAGGGCCGGCGCCGCACCGCCTCGGTGAGGCTGCCGCCCTGGTCGTAGCCGACGTAGCCGGGAGGCGCGCCGATCAGCCTCGAGACCGAGTGCTTCTCCATGTACTCGCTCATGTCGATGCGGACCATCGCCTGCTCGTCGTCGAAGAGGAATTCGGCGAGAGCCCGGGCGGTTTCGGTTTTTCCGACGCCGGTGGGACCGAGGAAGATGAACGATCCGATCGGGCGGTTCGGGTCCTGCAGGCCGGCGCGCGCGCGGCGCACGGCGTTCGAGACCGCGGTGATCGCCCTGTCCTGGCCGACCACTCGCCGGTGCAGGCTCTCCTCCATCGAAAGCAGTTTCGCTTGTTCGCTTTCGAGCATCTTCGAGACCGGCACGCCGGTCCACTTCGAAACGATTTCGGCGACCTCGTCGGCGGTGACTTCCTCGGAGAGCATCGATCCCTCCGCCTGGAGGATGTCGAGTTCTTCTTGTCGTGCGTTGAGATCCTTCTCGAGTTCTACGAGTTCGCCGTAACGAATCTCGGCGGCCCGCTCGAGATTGCCGGCGCGCGCGGTGCGCTTCAGTTCTGCATTGAGTTCCTCGCGGTGCTCTTTCGCGCTGCGCACCGCGGCGATTACGCCCTTCTCGTTCTGCCAGCGGGCGGCGAGGGCGTCGGTCCTCTCGCGCAGGTCCGCGACCGCCTGCTCGACGTCGACCAGGCGCGCAGCGCTGGCTTCGTCGCTCTCCTTCTTGAGGGCTTCGCGTTCGATTTCGAGTTGGGTCTGCTTGCGGCTCAGTTGGTCGAGCTCTTCGGGCATCGAATCGATCTGCACGCGCACGCGGCTGGCGGCTTCGTCCATCAGGTCGATGGCCTTGTCCGGCAGGAAGCGGTCCGCGATGTAGCGATTCGAGAGCGTTGCAGCGGCGACCAGCGCGCTGTCCTGGATGCGGACCCCGTGGTGCACCTCGTAGCGCTCCTTGAGTCCGCGCAGAATCGAAATGGTGTCGGGCAGGTTCGGCTCGCCGACCAGCACCGGCTGGAAGCGGCGCTCGAGGGCGGCATCCTTCTCGATGTGCTTTCGATATTCGTCGAGGGTGGTGGCGCCGATGCAGTGGAGTTCGCCCCGGGCCAGCGCGGGCTTGAGCATGTTGGCCGCGTCGGCAGCGCCTTCGGCGGCACCGGCACCGACGATGGTGTGCAGTTCGTCGATGAAGAGGACGACCTGTCCGTCGGCTTCGTTGACTTCGCGCAGCACCGCCTTCAGGCGATCTTCGAATTCGCCGCGGTACTTGGCGCCGGCGATCAAAGCCCCGATGTCGAGGGCGATCACGCGTTTTTCCTTGAGCGATTCGGGGACGTCGCCGGCGACGATGCGTTGGGCCAGGCCTTCGGCGATCGCTGTCTTGCCGACACCGGGTTCGCCGATCAGCACCGGGTTGTTCTTGCTGCGCCGCGAGAGCACCTGGATCACCCGGCGAATCTCTTCGTCACGGCCCACCACCGGATCGAGAATGCCCTTGCGCGCATCGTCGGTGAGGTCGCGCCCGAACTTTTCGAGCGCCTGGTATTTCGATTCGGGGTCGGGGTCGGTGATGCGCGCATTGCCGCGGACGGCCTTCAGCGCTTCAAGGAGACCCTTGCGTGCCACCCCCGCGTCGGCGAGAAGCCGCGAGGCGGCGTCTCGACCGTCGGCGGCAAGCGCCAGCAGCAGGTGCTCGGTGGAGACGTACTCGTCGCTGAGTGTCGTGGCCTCCTCCAAGGCGGCTTCGAGGATCCGGGAGAGGGCCGGGTCGAGCTGTGCCTGGGCGCCACCGGAAACCCGCGGCGTGGCTTCGAGGAGTCGTTCCACCTGCCCCAGCAGCAGGTCGAGGGAAACGCCGAGCTTCTGGAGCACCGGCACGGTGCTGCCCTCGGGTTGTGCGAGCAGCGCGCGCAGCAGGTGCGCGGGCTGAATGCGGGTGTGGCCGCGCGAACTCGCCTGGCTCTGGGCCTCGGCGAGAGCTTCCTGGCTCTTGATCGTCAGTTTTTCGATTTGCATGACGAGAACCTAAGCACGGTTCCCGCCGCGGCAAGCACGCCGGGTGCGGCGGCGCGGCGCCTTCCCTCGGGAAGACGCCGCGGGATGTGGCGTCTGTTTGTACGCCCATCCGCTCTCGCCCCCGGGAAAGCAACAAAGCAATAACGTCCCCGTCCCCCTCTCAACCCGCTCGTTTC
>CAJXIC010000418.1 GCA_913054385.1 uncultured Pseudomonadota bacterium | reverse complement strand
CGTTGTCGAAGTGGCCGATGTTGCCGACGATGGCCTTGTCCTTCATCCGCGCCATGTGCGAAGCCGTGATGATGTCGAAGTTGCCGGTGGTGGTGACGAAGAGATCCGCGGTCTCAACCACGTTCTCGAGGGTCTCCACCTGGAAGCCCTCCATCGTCGCCTGCAGCGCGCAGATCGGGTCGATTTCGGTGATGATCACCCGGGCGCCCTGCCCGCGCAGGCTCTGGGCGCAGCCCTTTCCGACTTCGCCGTAGCCGCAGACAACGGCGACCTTGCCGCCGAGCATCACGTCGGTGGCGCGCATCAGGCCGTCGATGAGCGAGTGCCGGCAACCGTAGACGTTGTCGAACTTGCTCTTGGTGACCGAGTCGTTGACGTTGATGGCGGGGAAGAGCAGGCTGCCGTCGTTGGCCATCTGGTAGAGCCGATGGACCCCGGTCGTGGTCTCTTCCGACACGCCGCGCAGTTCGCTGGCGATGCGGTGCCAGAATTGGTTGTCGGCCTTCTGCTCCCGGCGCAGCAACTCGAGGATGACGCCGTACTCTTCGGAATCGTTCTCCGCGTCAAACTCCGGCACCTTGCCGTCGTTTTCGTAGTCGCGACCCTTGTGCACGACCAGCGTGGCGTCGCCGCCGTCGTCGACGATCAGGTTGGGGCCCTTGCCGTCGGGCCACTCGAGGGCCTCGCGGGTGCACCACCAGTATTCCTCGAGGCTCTCGCCCTTCCATGCAAAGACCGGGATTCCGGCGGGCTTCTCCACGGTACCGTTCGGCCCCACCGCGGTCGCCGCCGCGGCGTGGTCCTGGGTCGAGAAGATGTTGCACGAGACCCAGCGCACGTCGGCGCCGAGTTCGACGAGGGTTTCGATCAGCACCGCGGTCTGCACCGTCATGTGCAGGCTGCCCATGATGCGGGCGCCGGCGAGGGGCTTCGCTTTGGTGTGGCGGCTGCGGAGGGCCATCAGCCCGGGCATCTCGTGCTCGGCGAGGCGGATCTCGCGGCGGCCCCAGTCTGCCAGCTGGAGGTCGGCCACCTTGAAGGCGGGTCGTTCGGTCAAAGCCATTCGAAAGTTCCCCTGTGCGGCGCTTCGGGCGCCGTGGATCGATCCCCCCGGACGTAGGGAGAATCTATATATCTGTATATTCGGATATAGTGTTATATATCTTGAGCGAGCGGTCAACTGCCCCGGGCCTAGGTCCCCGAGGGGAATCCCAGCGCGAGCGCCAGCAGCACGCCCAAGCCGGCGAGAATCGTGACGGCGAGAACCGCGACAAAGGTCACGGCCTTCGAGATCCGTGCGCTGCGGAGGGCGACTTCGCGCGCGCTGGCATCGAGTTCGCTCAGGCGACGCGAAACCAGGCCGAGTTGCTCCTCGATCTCCCAGAACTGGAGCATTCTCGTCTCGAGGCGCTGGGAGGCCAGATCGATGCTGGCTTCCACGCTCTCGAGTTTCTCCTCGATGCTGCCGAGGCGCGTGTGCAGGCTCTCGCTCGCTGCCGGCACGCCGCTCTGCAGGGTCGCTTGGAGCGCTGCGGTCCGGCTGCGGCGCGTGGCGATGCGCGACCAGAAGGAGCGGCGCCCGCTCGACTGCACTGCGACGTCGATCGGTTCTGCGGCACCGCCGTTGCGCGCCGGGTTCGGGGAAAGCGGTCGGTGGGGGTCCATGGGGTTCCTCGTTAGCGGGGTTGAGAGCGGCTTCGCTGCCACTGCTCAAAGCGAAAAGCGTACTCGTGCTGGGCGTCGGCGACGTGGTGCTCGCTGAGTGAGAGGCGCCAATCGGAAGCCTCGCCGTCGCTCTCATCGAAATCGGGGAAGGTGGTGTCGCCGGCGATCTCGGCCTCGACGCGCGTCAGGTGGAGTGTGTCGGCGCGCTCGAGAAAGAGGGCGTAGACGGCAGCACCCCCAATCACGAAGAGTTGCTCCTCGTCGTTGGCCCGGGCATAGGAGAGCACCGAATCAATTCCGCCCGCGACCCACACGCCCTCGGGGTTCCAGTCGCCGCGCCGGGAGAGCACGATGTTTGTTCGCTTCGGCAGCGGGCGGCCGACCGATTCAAAGGTTTGGCGACCCATCACCACGCAGTGACCGGTGGTGAGTGTGCGGAAGCGCCGGAGATCATCGGGCAGCTTCCACGGGAGGGCGCCGTCCCGGCCGATCACCCGGTTCGAGGCCAGTGCCGCCACCAGCGAGATCTTCATACCGCGACGGGGGCGGGGATGTGGGGGTGCGGGTCGTAGTTCTCGAGCCGAAAATG
>CAJXIC010000417.1 GCA_913054385.1 uncultured Pseudomonadota bacterium | reverse complement strand
ATGATCGCGGAATCGACACCGGGCTGGTGCAGGCACCAGGCGAGGGCCAGTTGGGCCATCGAAATGCCGAGGCTGTCGGCGAGCGGGCGGAGGCCCTCGACGCGTTCGACGACGTCTTCTTCGAGGTAGGCCGCCATCCAGTGATTCCGTTCGGCATCGGTCGCCCGACTCTCGGCGGGCCGCTTGCCGCCCCGGTACTTCCCCGTGAGCACGCCCTGGGCGAGGGGGCTGAATACGACCTGTCCCAGACCCTCGCGTCGGCAGGTCGGCACCACTTCGCGCTCGATCTGGCGGCGCAGGATCGAGTAATTTGGTTGGTTCGAGATCGGGCGGTGTCCGCCGCAGGCGTCGGCGATCCGGCAGGCCTCTGCGATGGCGGTGGGACTCCACTCCGACACGCCCCAGTAGAGCACCTTCCCCTGGCGGATCAGGTCGTCGTAGGCGCGGACGGTTTCCGAGATCGGCGTGTCGGGGTCCGGGCGGTGGCATTGGTGGAGGTCGATGTAGTCGGTGCCGAGGCGCCGCAGCGAAGCCTCGACGCCCTCAAAGATGTGTTTACGCGAGAGCCCCCGGTCATTGGGGTGCTCGGACATCGGGAAGTAGCACTTGGTGGCGATCACGACGTGGGGCCGTGGAATGCTGCGGAGGGCGCGGCCCAGCGCCTCTTCGGCTGCGCCGTGCGCGTAGACATCGGCGCTGTCGAAGAAGAAGATGCCGCGGTCAAAGGCGGCGTGGACCAGGTCCTGACTTCGGTCGGCGTCGACCGAGGAACCGAAAGTGAGCCAGGAGCCGAGTGCGATCTCGCTCACGCGCAGGCCGCTGTTTCCGAGTCGGCGGGTTTCCACGGCGGGGATGCTACCCCACGGCGGCGCCCGCGGATCGCCGAAAGCGGGGCGTTATCATCCGCTCCGTGCTCAACCTCGCATCGACCACCGCGGGCTCGTGGCTCGACCGGGCCCTGGCGGACTTCGACGCAATCCTTCTCGACCACGCCCACTGCGAACGCAAGGCGGCGGGGACGGCCCTGAAGCTGCTCTTTCAGTACCCGGATCGTCCTTTCCTGCAGGCGCCGGTGGCCGAACTGGCGCGCGAGGAACTGGCGCACTTTAAACTGGTGCTGGCGCGGCTCGAAACGCGCGGCGTCGCCTTTGGGCGCCAGCGGCCGAGCGCCTACGCGGGGCGATTGAAGGCGTTGGTGCGCGACGGGGAGCCCCATCGGTTGGTCGATCTGTTGTTGATCTCGGCGCTGATCGAGGCGCGTAGCTGCGAGCGTTTCCAGTTGTTGGCGGCGCACCACCCGGAAGCCGCCTTTCGGGACTTCTACGCCGGGCTGCACGCCGCCGAGGCCCGGCATCACGGGCTCTACCTGCAGTTGGCCGAGGGCGTTTCGACCGAAGCGCAGGTGCGGGCGCGGCTGGCTCAGCTGGCACGGGACGAAGCCGAGATCATCGCCGAAGGGAACGACCCGGTACGTCTTCACAGTTGAACCCGACCGCGGTATCAACTGCCGGCGCGAGCCTGCGCCCGAGGAGAGAGACCGATGGAGATTCGAAGCGAAGACGTGGTGATCCCGGTGGCCGGGGGGCACAGCATGGGTGCCTACTGCGCGCGCCCCGACGACGACGGGCCGCGCCCCGCGGTACTGGTTTTCATGGAGATCTTCGGGGTCAACGCGCACATTCGCGACGTGGCCGACCGCGTCGCCTGCGAGGGCTACGTGGCGCTCGCACCCGACTATTTCCATCGCACCGGGCCGGGCGCCGAATTCGCCTACGACGAAGCCGGGATGGCGCTCGGAATGGAGCGACTCGGGGCCCTGACCGCCGACGAGATGGTCGCGGATATCCACGGCGCAGTCGACTACCTGCGGTCCCAGCCCGGTGTGCGCGGCGACCGCATCGGCGCCATCGGTTTTTGCATCGGCGGCCACATGGCCTACCTGGCGGCCTGTGAAAGCGACATCCAGGCGGCGGCGAGTTTCTACGGCGGGGGCATTACTGCAGCGAAGGGTCCGGGCGGGGGCGCTTCGACGCTCTCGAAAAGCCCCGGCATCAAGGGCCGCGTTCTGTGTTTCTTCGGAGGCCAGGACGCGATGATTCCCAAGGGCCAGGTGACCAAGATCCGTGCCGCCCTCAAGGCCGCGGCGCCCCAGCACGAGGTGCGCGAGCCCCAGGTTCACCAGCGCCGGGCCATATCCGGGCTCGGCCTCAAGCGCTTGTTCGTAGGCGGCCGCCGCGTCGCCGGGCCGGTCCAGGT
>CAJXIC010000416.1 GCA_913054385.1 uncultured Pseudomonadota bacterium | reverse complement strand
CGCCTACGTGATGCGACACGAAGGCGAGCCGCGACCCTGGCTGGTGTGCATCAACGGCTACCGGATGGGCTTTCCCTTCGTCGATTTCCAGGCTTTCGATCCGAAGCGCTACCACGAAGAGCTGGGCCTCAACCTGTTGATTCCGGTCCTGCCGTTGCACGGTCCGCGGCGCATCGGTGCCCAGAGCGGCGATGCCCTCTTTGACGGCGAACTCGTCGATACCGTGCACGTCGAAGCCCAGGCGGTCTGGGACATTCGGCGGCTGGTGGGATGGATTCGGCACGAGGGGGCGACCGGGGTGGGTGTCACCGGTCTGTCTCTGGGTGGCTACAACGCGGCACTGCTGGCCTCGGTCGAGCCGGATCTCGACTGCGCCATCGCGGGGATCCCGTTGGCGGACCTGTCGTCGATCTTCTGGCACCACGGATCGGACGGGCTGCGCCAGGATCTCGAGCGCGCCGAACTCAACCAGCAGGATCTTGCGCGACTCTTCGGCGTGGTGTCTCCGCTGGCGCTGAAGCCGCGGTTGGCGTCCGAGGCGTGCAGCATCTTCGGGGGGATCGCCGATCGGATCGTGCCGCCGGCCCAGATCGCCGCACTCATCGACCACTGGCAGCCCGGGCGAGTGGCGTGGTATGCCGGGACGCACCTCAGCTTCGGGATGGAGCCGATGGTAAAGAGCGTCGTGCGCGAGACGATCCAGGAGTTCTTGCCGCAGCCCTAGCGAGACGGGTTGGACGCCCCCGGGCCTTGCGACCCGGGGACGCCCTACGAGATGGAGGACCCGTAACGCATCCCTCTAAAGGTTCGGCTAGCCGAGGTCGGCTTTCGCGTACATCGCCACGACGGCGGCACCGCCGAGGCCGAGATTGTGCTGCAGCGCGATCTTCGCGCCTTCGACCTGGCGGGCGTCGGCTTCGCCGCGAACCTGCCAGTTGAGTTCGGCGCACTGGGCAAGGCCGGTGGCACCCAGCGGGTGTCCCTTCGAGATCAGACCGCCCGAGGGGTTCACGACCACCTGGCCGCCGTAGGTCTGGGCACCGGAGTCGACGAACTCGCCGCCCTTGCCCTCGGGGCACAGGCCGAGGCCCTCGTAGGTGATCATCTCGTTGCACGAGAAGCAGTCGTGGAGCTCGACCACGTCGACGTTCTCGGGTCCGTAGCCCGATTGCTCGTAGACCTTCGCGGCGGCGGCCTTGGTCATGTCCGACCCGACCATCTTGATCATGCTGCCCTCGAAGGAACTCGGGAAATCGGTGGTCATCGCCATGCCGAGGATCTCGACCGCCTTCGCCTCGAGCCCATGCTTGCGGATGAAGTCTTCGCTGGCGAGGATGGCAGCGCCGGCGCCGTCCGAAGTCGGGCAGCACTGCAGCTTGGTCAGCGGGCCGTAGACCGTGGGCGATTCGAGGATCTGTTCGAGGGTGTATTCGTCCCGGAACTGCGAGTAGGGGTTGTTGACCGAGTGCTTGTGGTTCTTCCAGCCGATCTTCGCGAACTGTTCGGCGGTGGTCCCGTACTTTTCCATGTGCTCGATGCCAGCGTTGCCGAACATCTGCGGAGCCGGCGGCGCCTTGGCGAAGCCGCGCTCTTTCACCATCACCTCGAAGTGCTTGTCGAGAGCCACGGTGCGGTCGGTGTACTTGATGCCGAGGGAACCCTTTTCCATCTTCTCGAAGCCCATGGCCATGGCGCAATCCGCCAGGTCGCCCTCGATGAACTGCTTTGCCATGAAGAGCGCTGTCGAGCCCGTCGAGCAGTTGTTGTTGACGTTGTAGATCGGGATGCCCGAGTGGCCGAGTTCGTAGAAGGCGCGCTCGCCGGCGGTGGAATCGCCGTAGCAGTAGCCGACTGCGGCCTGCTCGATCTGGTCGAAGGCGATGCCGGCGTCCTCGAGGGCCCGGGTTCCGGCCTCGCGGGCCATGTCGGGGTAGTCCCATTCTTTCGATCCAGGTTTTTCGAACTTCGTCATGCCAACGCCGACGACAAAAACTTTTCGACCCATGGAGTTTCTTCCTTCTTACGAGAGAGAGGGGCGCGGCGCGGCAGGGGAGCGGCGGGAGACTAGCACGGGCACCGTGTGGTGCGTGCGGGGTACACTTGCAGCGAGTCGCATCGTCCGCAGCCCCGGTGCGGAATGCGCGGTCAAGGGGAGGGCTCGCCGTGACGACGCTGTTCAGTCGCATCATCGAGGGGGAATTGCCGGCGCGTTTCGTTTGGAAGGACGACATCTGCGTGGCCTTCCTGTCGATCGCGCCGCTCAAGCCCGGACACACTC
>CAJXIC010000415.1 GCA_913054385.1 uncultured Pseudomonadota bacterium | reverse complement strand
GCCCGGGCCAGGCCGGGGCGGTCCCGATGAGTTTTTCGATGCCGTGGGTCTTCGCGGTGGTCCCGATGGTGGGGTTGGCCATCTGGCTGTGTTTCCGCAGGTCGGCGGGGCACGTAGCGGCGGGGCCCAGGCGAGCACAGAAACTGCGGGTGGGACCGCGGCGCATCGAGTCGAAGCGATCCCCAGGGCACTCGCTGCGGGGAGCGGCCCTGGCGCTCGGGGCGTTTTGCGTGATCGCCTCGCTGGCCCGCCCGCAGTGGGGCGAGCAGCAAGAGGTGGTGTTCGAGTCGGGCCGCGAAGTGGTGCTCGCGCTCGACCTGTCGCGCAGCATGAACGCGACGGACGTCGTGCCCAGCCGCCTCGCCCGTTCGAAATTGTTGATTCGGTCCTTGCTCGACGAACTCGCAGGGGAGCGGGTGGGCCTGGTGGTGTTCGCGGGGACCTCGTTTTTGCAGGTACCCCTCAGCGCCGATTACGAAGTGCTGCGCGAACTGCTGCCCGGCCTGACACCTGATCACCTGCCCCAGGGCGGGACCGACTACGCTGCGATGCTCGAGACCGCGAGCCGGGCCTTTCACGACGCCGACGGGCAGGGCGATCGTTTCCTGATCGTGCTGAGCGACGGCGAGGCGCACGATTCGCGCTGGCGTGAGCAGTTGCCGCACCTCGTAGAGCGCGGGATTCGCGTGGTCGGTCTGGGCGTGGGGACCGATGCCGGTGACGTGGTGCCCGACGGGACAGGGGGACTGGTGAAGGACGAGCGGGGCGGAGTGGTTCTTTCGCGCCTCGCTCCGGAGACCTTGCGCCAGCTCGCTCTCGAAACCGACGGCCGCTACCGCGACGCCGCGGCTTGGGTCGATATCGCTGCCCTGATGGAGGAGACGGTCCTTACGGGGGCCCTCGGGGACACTCTCAAGGGGGTCGACCTGCGGCGCCAGGATCGCTTCCAATGGCTGCTGCTCCCCGGCGTGCTGCTGCTCTTCGTGGCTTTCTGGCTGGAGTTACCCGCGCACCCCAGTCGTCGGCGCATCGAGGGCCGCCGCGACGAGGGCCTCGGTTCGGGGGCCGTGGCCGCGGGCGGTCTGCTGCTCGCGCTGGGCATGGCCTTCGTGCCGCCGGCAACGGCCGTCGAAGCCGATGCGGAGAGCGGGCTGGCACCGTTGATTCAAAGGCTGAGCCGGTCGGCCACGCTCGGAGCCGAAGAGTACGGCCAACTGGCGGAGGCCACCGTGGATTTCGCGGCGGAGGATCCGAGCCTTCCGGCAAGCGTGCGACACGCTGTCGTCGGCGATGGACTCGAGGCGGTTCGACGCGGGGCCGCACTCGATCCCGGAGCGCGCGATTGGGCGGCGCTTGCGCAGCAGCTCGAGGCGCAGCGAGCGCCGCCTGCCGCTCGCAAGACTCCGGATCGCGAGCAGAACGGGTCGCAGTCGCAGTCGGGTTCGCAGTCACAGTCGGGTTCGGACAGCGGGGACGCGGGCGAAGAGGCGAGCGGCTCCTCGGACGCGGGCGAGAATGCGGCTGCCGAAGGGTCCGAGTCGCAGCAGGCGTCGGAGTCGGGCGATCCGGGCGCCGGAGCGCTGAGCCAAGGCGCTCCCGATGACGCCGGGGAGACGGCGACCGGAGAGAGCGCGGATGCGGGTGCTTCGGCCGATCCCTCGGATCGGGAGGAGGCCTTGGGCGAAGGGGGCACGCCGGCGGAGCCGAGACCTCTGGAGCGCGAGGCGGCGGGCATCGGTGCGCTGGGCGAAGGGGATTCGCCCGAAGAGCGGGCCGCAAAGTCGGAGGCGAAGGCCGCCGAGGTCCCGCCGCAAGAACAGCGCGTCGGAGGCGGCACCGGGATCTCGGAGTTCCGCAAAGGGAACCCGCAGCTCGCGGGCGCCCTCCGACTGATGGAGGCGGTTCGGAAGGCGGACGCTCCGGGTGTGCTCTTCCAGCGGATGCAGGCACTCGAGGCGGGGAGCCAGGCGCCTTTGTTGCAGACCGGAAAGGATTGGTGATGGCACGAAGGGTGCGGCGATGGCGCAGTGTCGGGATCGGATGGGGGGTGGTGGTGCTCGCCTCCGGCGTGGCGCTGGCCCAGGAAGCCTCCTGGCAGGCCGTGCAGCCACTCGCCGCCGGCCAGCGCGGGGTTCTCGAACTGCGCTTCGAAGAGACCCGGCCCAGGGGGGCCGTCCAGCTGCCCGTCATCGCGAATTTGGACCGGCTCGGCGAGCCCTCGCAGTCGAGCGAGATGCACGCTTCCACCGGCCGTTCCGGGGGGCGCGAGACGCGCCAGTCTTTCGCG
>CAJXIC010000414.1 GCA_913054385.1 uncultured Pseudomonadota bacterium | reverse complement strand
TGGTAGCGGTCGAAGGCCCCCATCGGGAAGGACTCGATCGCTGCCAGCTCGGGCAATCGATTCGCTTGTCGATGGACGAAAGCCGTGGTGACGATGGTGGTTCCGTAGACCGCCGCGTCGAGGCGCCCGCCGGTTTCGTTCGAGCCCCAAAATACGAACTCGCGCTGTTGGTTCTCGGGGCCGGCGAAGCGCTTCGGGTCCATCAACTCGAAGAGGTCGTAGCCGTGGGTCGAGAAGACCAGGCGTCCACCCGGCGCGACGTTCTTCCATAACGCCGCCAGCCATTGCTCCCAGTGCCCTCGCGTCAGGTGCGTAAACAGGGAGAAGCACCAGGTGAGGTCGAAGCGGGGCTCAGCGAGCTCGGCGCACAGGCCGCCTTCCTCCGAGAGTTGCGTGTCGCAACCGAATCGACTGGCGCAGAAGTTCATCATCTGCGGGTCGACGTCCGCAGCGGTGACTTCGCCAAAGAGCTTCACGAAGTATCGGGTGAAGCGGCCATAGCCCGAGGCGAAGTCGAGAGCTGAGAGGCTCTGGAGGTCGACTCCCCCGTTTTCGAGGTTCGCTACCAGGTGGCGCAGCGGGTATTCCGCCGAGTCGAAGTAGTAGGCGATCGCATCTTCGTCTCTCATGTCGTGCCGTGCATAGAGCAGCATCTCGCAGCGGGGATCGATCTCGCGGTCGATATTTTCGAAGAGAAGGTCGAGGTCGGTTTCGCTCATCGGCGCTTCGCCTCTTCGACAGCATTCCGAGTAGCCTCGAGGAAACCGGAACCAAAGTGCTCATCGGGTTCGAGCACGGCGCCCTCGCCCCATTCGTTCCAGGCGTTGATAAAGACGAGGGTTTCGGATGTCTTGCGGGCGTCGAGTTCCTGCTCGATCACCCCCCGCAGCCAGCGCCCGTAGGCCTCGGGGTTCGCGCCCACCGCGACATGGGCCGAGGCTCCGCGGCGGGGCGTGTTGTCCCAGGCGAGCATCACCCCGCGGTGGACGGGGTTCGCGCCCGAACGGCCCGCCTTCAAGGTCGAATCGACCGCGGCTTCGTAGTCGTAGAGGAGTCCGTCGAAGTCGGGGTCGAGCCCGGTAACCCGCCCTCGCGCATCAACGACCGGGATGTGGTGCGGCGGAAATTCGACGGCTGCGTCGAAACCCATGGCGGAGACGTCGACGATATCGTGGAAGAGGACCGCGCAGAGGTGGATCTCGCCGACGCCGTTCTCCCGGCAGGCCCGGCGCCAGACCTCGAGGGTGTCTTCGATCGCGGGGATCGACGCGGCACGGTAGATCATCAGCACGGGTTTTCCGTCGAAGCGGATATAACGCGGGTCGCGCAGGATGGGGATTACGTCGGCGATGAACTGCGCCGCCCAGCCCTCGGCATAGCACTGCTCGATCAGCAGGTCGTCCTCGAGGCCGTCCCAGCTACGGGTCCAGTTCTCGTTGGCCCAGCAGATGCAGAAAGGGAAGTCGGGCCGCCCGCTGGCGAGCACTTCGTCGAGCGGGCGTTCGAGCAGACGCTTCCCGTCGAACCAGTAGTAGTAATAACAAAAGCCGTGGATGCCGTGTGCGCGCGCGAGGTCCGCCTGGGCCTCCCGGGTCTCGGAAACTCGCAGGTCGGTAAAGCCGAGCTCTGCGGGGAGCCGCGGCTGCGGGTGGCCCTCGTACAGGGGGCGCGCCCGCACCACGTGGTTCCACTCGGTGAAGCCCTCGCCCCACCAGGCATCATTCTCCGGGATCGGATGGAACTGCGGGAGGTAGAAGGCGATCAGCTTCAGGTCCGCTTCTGGCGGTCGCGCCGGTGTCGGAGCCTGGGGCGGAAGACCCCGCGCTGCGATCTCGAAGCCCGAGTGGCGCACCGCAAACGAGAAGATGCGCTCGACCGCGTGGGCCAGAGTGCCGTCCACCTGGCCCGACTCGAGTTCGAAGTCGCCGGTTTCGAGCGCGAGTTCGCGGAGCGCCGCGAAGGCTCGAGGCCGGAACCAGAACATCGAACCCTGAAAGAATTCGAGGTCGCCGGCTTCGATTTCGAAGCCGCAGCGTTCGGCCATCCCGCGGACTCGCTCGAAGTTCGATCCCCAGTATTCGACGTCGCGCGTCACCTGCGTCGCCGGGCCCACGATTCCGATCCGCTCGTCGCGTTCGAAGGTCTCGAGGATCTCCTCGACGATGGTCGGGTGGCCGAGGAGTTGCTGCAGCAGATGCCCGCGCCAACGGTGCCCGTCGATTCGATGCGGGCTCAACTTCGAATGGATCTTGCAGACGTAGTCGTAGCGATCGAGATCACCCGCATTCAGGAACGAAAGGAAGGGGGCG
>CAJXIC010000413.1 GCA_913054385.1 uncultured Pseudomonadota bacterium | reverse complement strand
ACGCTTCCTACCGAGCCTCGACGTCTACGGAATCTTCCAGTTCTGCGAACTCCTCTTCATTGCAGCCGGCGTGGTGGGCTGGGTGCGATTCCTGCGACGGCCCTCGAGTGCGCGCGAAGAGGCCGGCTGGTGGACGCTCTACTTCGTCTTCGCCACCGGGCTCTGGGGGCTGCGCGTTGCCTGGCTCGATTTTCGCGTGTGGCAGTACTTCTTCATCACCAACATTGGCCTCGCGATTTTCTTTGGATTCCTCTGCGACGAGATCCTGGAGAAGCTCCGCACGCGCACCGCCGCGGCGAGTGGTTGGCTCGGCGCGCTGGCTCTAGTCGCCATCGTTCACGGGGCGGCGATCGTGGCGGCCGTGGAATCGCGGGTCGCCGACATCGGCTTCTACGAAGGCGCTCCCGTCTATGACCTTGCCGAAAGCCTCGGCCCCGGGGACGAAATCCAGATTCTGCGCTCCTCTGCGCCGCGCTGGTTTCGGACGGAGTGGAACGAGGGCTCGATGACCCTCTACTCGGGCCTCCGCTCGATCGACGACTGTCCGCCGGCCACGATGTGCATTCCACTCCGAGAGCAGAGCTGTCCCGTCGAGAAAAACCTCGACATCATCGTCTGCGCACTGGTCCAGCCGGTGCTCTTCACGGAATTCCAGTCGCTCTTCCGACTCGTCTCGAAGCCCCCTTCGAATGGCGAGACCGTCGTCCTGCCCGGACTCGGTCGCGCCTTTGTAGTGCGTGCGGCTTCCAAACTTTCGCAACCCAGCGCCAGCCACTAGCATCGGTCCCGAGAGGGCTCCACCCAACGTCATGACATCTCCGCGCGCCGACGCCCCGCCGCTGCCGCCGATCCTCGAGGAGGTGCAGCGCGGCATCCGGGATTATTACGACGAGCTCGGCGCCGACCGCGAGCGTTGGATCGCCCGCAGCCGCTACTACTACGATCGCGTCCACGCCCTGCTGCGGTCGATGATTCCGCCGGGGAAGACGGTGCTCGACATCGGTTGCGGCAGCGGGGACGCCCTTGCGGCCGTGGCACCGGCCACCGGCGTGGGCATCGATCTCAGCCAGTCGATGGTCGACCTCGCGCACTCGAAGTACCCCCAACTCCGCTTCGAGTGCCAGAGCGCCGAGGCGCTCTGCCTCGAGGATCTCGAGGTGCAGAACGGCGGCGGGGGCGTCGATTTCATCACCCTGGTGAACGCGGTCGGGGAGCTTTCCGACGTGCTCGGCGCCTTCAAGCGCCTACGCCCGCTGGCACGGCCGGATACGCGGATCGTCATCGTCTACTACAACCATTTCTACGAGCCCCTCGCCGGGCCCGCCGCGCGCCTCGGGCTCAAACTCGACAACCCGACCCAGAACTGGCTCTCCCTCGACGATCTTTCGGGCTTCCTCGAGATCGCGGGCTTCGAAGTGGTCACGACCGGCTCCGCGCTGCCCTTGCCGATGAATGTCCCGCTGCTGGCCCCGCTGGCGAATGACGTCGTAGGCAAGATCCCGATTCTCGATCGGCTCGGCTTCGTAAAAACCCTCGTTGCACGCCCGCTGGTCCCGCTGGCGCGACCGCCCGAGCGCCACTCGGTTTCGGTGGTGGTGCCGTGCCGGAACGAAGAAGACAACGTCGATGCGATTCCCAAGCGCGTTCCGAAGATGGGCGCCTTTACCGAGATCGTATTCGTCGACGACCAGAGCACCGACGCCACCGCAGCACGCGTCAAGGCGATGATGGCGGCGCAGCCCGACGCGCGGATCCAGTTGGCCACCGGACCAGGCGAGGGCAAGGGCGCCGCCGTACGAGCCGGTATGGAAGTTGCGACCGGCGACGTCCTGATGATCCTCGACGCAGACATGACGGTCCTTCCCGAAGACCTGTCGGCCTTCTTCGAAGCCATCACCGAGAACCGGGGCGAATTCATCAACGGGACCCGGATGGTCTACCCGCTCTTCGAGAACGCCATGCGACCGGCGAATATCATCGGAAACAAGCTCTTCGCAGTGCTCTTCAGCCTGCTCCTGGGCCAGCGCATCACCGACACCCTTTGCGGTACCAAGGTCGTGATGCGTCACGACTACGAGAAGATCGCCGCCAGCCGCCCGCTCTTTCGCGGTGTCGACCTCTGGGGCGATTACGACTGGATCTTCGGCGCCGCCAAGAACAATCTCCGCATCGTCGAATTGCCCGTCCATTACGTAGAGCGGGTGGCCGGCGAAACCAAGATGAACAGACGCCTTGGAAACGCCTGGGTCATGTTGAAGATGTGCTGGGTGGCGTTCCGCACCCTGCGCTGACGCGAGGGGGCGGCCGAGCG
>CAJXIC010000412.1 GCA_913054385.1 uncultured Pseudomonadota bacterium | reverse complement strand
GGGTCAGCACGAGAGAGGAGACTCCCTCGCGGTAGTCGATGCCGTAAAGCCGCTTCAACATCGCGGCCTTCACCGGCTCGCCGCCGATTCCCGCCAACGGTGTCACGCTGTCGAGGGCCGAACCGACCATCAGCACCTTCCACAGGCGGTAGAGCCAGCGCGACGAGATCGCAACCGAAGGCAGGGTGACCAGCCAGGAGCCGGTCAATACCACGAAACCCGCGAAGTAGATCGCCAACACGAGACCGATCCCGGAGAGGCCCAGTTCGCGCACCAGCAAGGCCGCACGCTCGAGATCGGTCTCTGCGATCACGACGCCGAGCAGGATCACACCGGCCAGCAACATCAGCGATACGAATCGCGTCACCCTTCGAAACCCGAACCCGCACTCACCCGCGCGGCGCCCTCACCCTTCGCGATGATTCGGTGGATTTCGCGGCGCGGCGGCGCGGCAATCGATCGAGGACCGCCAGCGCGGCCGCTGCCAGGCTCGGTACGAAGCGCGGCACGAGCAGGCGGCGGTCGAAGCCGGCCAAGCGACGCTCGTTCTCCGAAACGCAGGCCTCGAGCACGAGCCCCACCGAGAGGTCGTCGACAAAGGCCTTCGCCCCGGTGGCGATGAAGTCGGCCCCCTCCTCCTCATCCTCCCCCCCGCGGACCAGGTCGCCGAGTTGAGCCACCGCAAGGGCGTAGTGCCAGAGCCCGCGGGGGCCGCGCAACCACGGCAGCCCCTTCTGGGCCTGGTGGTGCGCGAACCAATTGACGAAAAAGACGATGTGCTGGGCCTCTTCCCGCATCACGTTCTCGAAGATGGCGAAAATGCCCTCGGGCAACAGTTCAGAATCGCGCGCCAATTTGAAAAGCCCAAAACCGCCGAAGGAATCGAGGCATTCCTCGAAGCCGAAGTGGATGAACGCGCCCAGCGGATTCTCCACCGCTTCGAGGGGCCTCTCTTCGAAGGGCAGGTCGTAACGCGCCAGCATGAAGGCGACGAGATCGGCGTGACGGGATTCTTCGTAGGCCTGCAGCTCGAGAGCCTCGCGAATTTCTCGGTCGTCGATGGTGGCCGCCAGGGAGCGGATCATCGGCCCAGCAGCGGACTCGAACTCGAGAGCGTGGGTCCAGAACGGCAGCCCCCGAAGCAGCGCCAGTTCGTCGGAAGCGAGTTCAGGCCAGTCGAGATCCTTCGGTTCGTAGCGCCGATGGCCCTCGCGAAAAGTCCGAATAAAGAGTTCCTTGTGGGCCTCGGAGCCGATCTGCATGGCCTGGGAATCTCCTGCGGCGAAAGGTTCCCCCGATGCCGATGGCGTCTCGCGGGCCGGCGCAGTCTAGCCCGCGAGGTCCGGGGGGCAAAGGAACGCCCGCCACGCGATCTTCGCAAAAACCCGATGCTAGGCTGCCTGCGAATGGAAGTCCTCGTGCAAGCGCTCCAGTGGGTACTCGCCGTACCCGTGGTTTCCGGCAGCGCATTCGCACCGCTCACGGTTCCCGCGGCGTGGCTCTTCCGGCGCCGACGCAGCATTCCCCTGGCCCCGGAAGCCTGCTCTCCCGTCTCGCTCCTGAAGCCCGTCTGTGGCCAGGAGAAACGCCTCGAGGAAAACCTTCGCAGCTGTTGCGAGCAAGATCACCCGGATTTCCAGGTGGTCTTCTCGGTGCAACACAAAGAAGACTCGACGCTCCCCCTGCTCTACCGATTGCAGGCCGAATACGGCCCCGCGCGCGTGGCCATCGCCATCGCCGAACGCGCACCCATGCCCAACGGCAAGATCCACAACCTCGTGGGGGCAATGCCCGCCGTACGTCACGAGCAGATCGTGATCAGCGATAGCGACATCGAAATCCCCCCCAGCTACCTCCGCCGCATCACGGCGCCGCTTCGGGATCCCGGCGTCGGCTACGTCTGTACCCCCTACAAGGGAGTCCACGCCGAGCGCTGGTACGAGCGCCTCGAACTGCTCTCGCTCCACGACTACACCACGCAGGTGGTCTTCGCGTGGATGACCGGCGCCTCGGGCTTCCTGCTGGGCGGTTCAGTCGCCTTTCGGCGCAGCGAACTCGACGCGATCGGAGGCTTTGAAGCGCTCCATGACTATTTGGTAGAGGACTACGAGATGGGCCAGCGGATGACAGGGCTCGGACTCCGTCCGGCTTTCCTGCCTGACCTCGTTGAGACGGTGATCGACCTCCCGGATCGGCACAGCTGGTGGCGACACATGGTCTACTGGGACCAGAACACCCGGGCGGCGCGCCCGCTGGCCTTCATCGCGACGATCCTGATCCGGTCCCTACCCGCTGCCCTTGCACTCGCTGCACTGCGCGGTTTCGACGCGGTG
>CAJXIC010000411.1 GCA_913054385.1 uncultured Pseudomonadota bacterium | reverse complement strand
CGATCTTCCGGACAATCGTGTCGTCGATCCCCAGCGCGCGGATCTGCAGCAGCAGGCACTCCCGCAGGTCCCGGGCGGCCACCCCGGACGGATCCAATTCTTGGACCTTCGCCAGCGTCGCTTCGACGAGTTCGCGCGAAGCGCCAGAAATGCGTTCGAGTTCCTCGATATCTGCGCGGAGGTAACCCTCGTCGTCGAGGTTCCCGATGATCCAGCTCGCGACGTCGAGCTCCTCGGGGGTCACGTCCGAGAGACGCAGCTGCCAGGTCAGATGTTCCGCGAGGTTGGGCAGCCGGGTCAGCGTGGCCTCGATACCCGGGCGGTCGCCCCCATCGTTACCGCTGTGCTCGAGGCCGGTTTGGGGGTAGGCGTCCATGTAGTTGTCCCACTCGACGTCGGCGATTTTCTCGGCGTCCGAAGGGGCCGCGTCGGCGGCCGGCTCCTCGGCGCTGGCGGCGGTCTCCCCCTCCGACGCCTGCGTTGGCGTGACGTCGGCCATTTCCGCCGACGTCGGCGCTTCGTCGACGTCCGACTCCTCGAGCGCCGGATTCTCCAGAAGTTCCTGCTGGACCAGTCCCAGGAGCTCGAGCCGGTTCAGCTGCAGCAGCTTGATCGCCTGCTGCAACTGCGGCGTCATCACCAGCTGTTGGCTGAGGCGAACCTGCTGTTTGAGTTGGAGAGCCATGGCGTGAAACCGAGTCCTCAGTGCAGCCTGAAGTGCTCGCCGAGGTAGACCTCTCGCACCTGCGGGTCTTCAGCGATGACTTCCGGCGTTCCCAGTTTGAGAATTTCGCCGTCCTTGATGATGTACGCACGGTCGCAGATTCGCAGCGTTTCGCGAACGTTGTGATCGGTGACGATCACCCCAATTCCGCGCTCCTTCAGCTGCTCAATGATCTTCTGGATCTCGATCACGGCGATCGGGTCGACCCCGGCAAAGGGCTCGTCGAGCAGCATGTATCGCGGGTTCAGAACCAGCGCGCGCGTAATCTCGACCCGCCGACGCTCGCCCCCGGAGAGCGAATCCCCGCGTTGATCGGCCTTGTCAGTCAAGCCGAGTTCCGCCAGCAGTTCGCGCAAGCGTTCACGCCGCGCGGAGCGATCGGGTTCGACGGTCTCCAGGATTGCGTTGATGTTGTCCGCCACCGACAGTTTCCGAAAAATCGAAGCCTCCTGGGGCAGGTAGGTGATCCCCAGCCGGGCACGCCGGTACATCGGGAGCTGCGTGATCTCCTGCTCTCCCAGGAAGACCTTCCCCGCGGTGGGCCGCACGCCGCCAACGATCATGTTGAAGGTCGTCGTCTTGCCGGCACCGTTCGGCCCGAGGAGGCCGACCACCTCTCCCGGATGGACCTCGAGCCCGAGAGAGCGCACGACTTCGCGGCGCCCGTAACGCTTCACCAGGCCTTCGGCCCTGAGGCCTTCGAAGCTCACGATGCCGCCTCCCCGCAGTCGCTTGTCGCCCCACCGGGTTGGATCACCACCGAGGCCGCACCGATCACCCTAACCCGCTCTCGTAAAAGATCGAACTGGATCTCGCTGCCGCGGACGGTCTCGCAGCCCTGCACGAGTTCGGCCTGCCCCTTGCAAAACAGCTGTTGACGCTCGCGGTCGTAGATTGCGGTCTGGCAGCGCGCAGACCGATCCCCCTGGACGACGCGAACGTTTCCGCTTGCTTCGAGCTGCCCCGGCCGAGAGGATCCGCTGGGGTAGAAGGCCTCGAGCCGGTCGGCCTCGAGCGTGAGATCCCCCTGAGTCACCCGGACATCCCCCAGAAAGACGAGGTGCCTGCCTTCGTCGGCACGCTGGGTGACTTCGAGTTCCGTGCTCTCGATCACGACCGGCTCGCCGCTGCGCAGCCACTCGACCTCGGTTCCGACGCTCTCCGCCGATTCTTTCGCACTCGGCGGCACGACCGCGATCCGGGCCGGCTGCGCATCCAGACCCTGGAGAATGGCGGCGGCCAACTGGTCGAGTACTGGCGCGGTCGCTGCGCCGTCTTCGAGGGCCACGCTGAATTCGGAAACGAGGTTGCCAGTACCCGCCTCACGGACCTGAACGCGCAGGCGCCGACTCTTCCCCTCGCGCAGCACGCTGCCCCCCACCAGGGCGTCGAGATCGCTTTCGACGACGAGCCCGCCCGCCCCAGACGCATCGAGTTCACTGCGTTCCCATTCGTCGGGCCCGATCGCGCGGTCTGCCCCCTGGCGTAAGAGCGCCGCCGCCAGTTCACTCCCGAGACCGTCGCCGAGACGCTGCACGCCGACACTCCCGCCGCCCGAGTCGGCGAACGACCCGCCGACGAAGCACAACGCGAAGCACGCCGTCGTCAG
>CAJXIC010000410.1 GCA_913054385.1 uncultured Pseudomonadota bacterium | reverse complement strand
CGACATCGCCTCACTCCATCTCTTTTCGCGGGTTCCGAACACCGACCCGGTCGTGAAAGCATACGACACCTGCTCGCAGCTGTGGGTTCGCATTCCGTCGTCGCGGCCGGTTTCCCGCATGAGAAGCCACCTACCTGATCTACAAAAACGCCTTCCACCGGGATCGAATCCACGACGCGGGAACCCCGCGCTGCGCGCTATCGCGGGACGAAGCGAGCGTAGAGACGCTGCGCGAGCTTCGGTGGGGTGCGGCCCGCGAGTTCCCGGCGATCGAGAGCGTCACCGAGGCCGCGGACCGCGTTGGCGGCGAGCCAGCGCAGGGGTTCGGGTTCCCAGCGCGGAAAGCCCGGCGAGAGGAGTGCGCTCGCGCTGCGTTCGCTCTCTTCGCCGAGGATCGCATCCGCCAGGGTGCGCCCGGCGAGGTTCGACGCCGCCACTCCCTCGCCGACGTAGCCCCCGAGTTGCGCCAGCCCACGCTCGCGATCGAAGATCACCCGCGGCCGGAAGTCGCGCGGTACACCGAGGGGCCCGCCCCAGCGGTGGGTGATAGCGACGTCTCGAAGCGCCGGAAGCAGAGCGAAAAGCGTCGCCTCGACGTGATTAAAACCGGCATCGTCGGGATCGAAGTGGGTGCGCGCCTTCGAACCGTAGTAGTAACGACCGCGCCCGCCGAAGGCGACACGACCGTCGGCGGTGCGCTGTCCGTAGGTCACGATCCGACGCGCGTCACCGAAAGTCTCGCGCTGCGTCAGGCCGATTTCGTCCCATGTGCTCTCGGAGAGCGGTTCGGTTGCCACCATCATCGAGTGGATCGGAATCAGCGAGCGCGCGTGTCCCGCAAGCGAGGGCGTGAAACCTTCCGTGGCGATCACCCGGCACTCCGCGCGCAGGCTGCCGTGGGCGGTTCGCAGGCGGCCGGCCTCGATCCCCTTTACCCGCGAGTTCTCGAAGATCGTGGTGCCCTGGGCTTCGATCGCCCGCGCCAGGCCCTGCACGAGCTTCGCCGGGTGAAGCGCGGCGCAGTGCTCGAAGAAGAGCGCGCCGCGAGCACCCCCGACCCGAACGCGCTCTCGTAGCGTGTCACCATCGAGCCAGCGGAGGTCGGCCTCGCCGAAGCCGTGACGGCGCCAGTACTCGACCTCGCTGCGGAGCTCGGTTTCGAAGGCGGGAGCCGTGGCCAGGCGCAGCGAGCCACCGCGCCGGTAGTCGGCGTCGATGTCCTCGCGAGCGCACACCCGCCCCACTTCGTTGACGGCATCAAAGAGCTGCCGCTGGAGCCGAAGCGCCACCGCGCGCTCGCGGTCATCACCGGCATCGAGGTCGAGTCC
This sequence comes from uncultured Pseudomonadota bacterium, assembly GCA_913054385.1. Lineage (GTDB taxonomy): Bacteria > Myxococcota_A > UBA9160 > UBA9160 > UBA4427 > JAYGCV01. The sequence continues at coordinate 1,008 of CAJXIC010000410.1, read as the reverse complement.
CGCGAGCAAGCCCAGACACCAGCCACCGTTGCGCCCGGAAGCGCCGAAGCCGACATGCTCGGCCTCGAGAATCGCCACCCGGAGCGCGGGGTCGATCCGCTTCAGGTAGTAGGCGGTCCACAACCCGCTGTAGCCTGCACCGACGATGGCTACGTCGACGATTGCGTCAGCGCCGAGCGGCGGGCGGCGCTGCTGCGAGTGGGCACCGAGGTCTTGCTGCCAGTAGCAGGGGTCCGACATTCACTTCCCTTGCGCCGGACGGGCGTCGACCTTCACGGGAAGGGCCTACCGCTCGCTGTCCCAGCAATGCTAGTCGATGCCCGCCTCACAGCCCGGCGCAGGGATTGCGTCCGCGACCGCTTCGGAGATAGGATCCAGCACCCAAAAAATGCGGAGCTGAGAAGCCGTGAAAGCCATCGTCGAAACCCGTTGGGGTCGAGTTCGCGGGCACCAAGAGCAGAACGCCCTGGTGTTTCGGGGCATCCCGTTTGCGGCGGCACCGCAGGCAGCGCTTCGATGGCTCCCGCCGCAGGTGCCGCCGGCGTGGTCGGGCGTGCGCGACACCGTGGAAAATGCGGCCGCCGCCTGTCAGAACACGAGTTCCCTGATGGATCTCACCGGCTGGAAACCGACCCGCGACCCTTCGGAAGACTGTCTCAGCCTGAACGTCTTCACCCCCGCGGCCGATGCCGGCCGCCGCGCGGTCTTCGTATGGATCCATGGCGGTGGCTACACCTCGGGCACGGGAGCGCAGTCGGCCTACGACGGCCACTCGCTCGCGGAATCTGGCGACGTCGTCGTGGTCTCCATCAACTACCGCCTCGGTGCCCTCGGGTTTCTCGCCCTCGAATCGCTCCGCGAACGCGCCAACGGGGCGCTTGGCAACCTGGGGATCCTCGACCAGGTGGCCGCCCTCGAGTGGGTCCGCGATCACATCGCGGCTTTCGGCGGCGACCCCGCTCGCGTCACGATCGCCGGCGAATCGGCCGGTGCTTCGGCGGTCGCAAC
>CAJXIC010000409.1 GCA_913054385.1 uncultured Pseudomonadota bacterium | reverse complement strand
TGATACCTCATGACCCCCGGGGCGCCGTCCTGCTGCAGGCGAGGGCGCTGGCTCGGCGGCGCACCTCGCGGCTCCAAGTTGGTATTCTGTGGGCCTTGCAGGAGTTCGGCGCGTGACGGAACTGCTCCAGTGTCTCTTCCTGATCGCCCTCGGCGGCGTCATCTGGAATCTGCGACGCGATGCCACGCGCACGCCGATGGCCATGTGGATCTGGGCCTGGGTCATCGCCGTCACCGCCACTTTCTACGTCGACCAGTACCAGGACGGCGAGATCGACCTGCTCTTCGTGCCTCTCTTTTCTGCCTTCACACTGGCCGGCGCACTGGCCTTTGTCGGGCGCCCGGTGCCGCGCGGACTCTTGCTCGTGGGCGTTGTCTTGGGGGGCGCTCGCGTGATGCTGGCGCGCCTCGAAATGCCGGGGGCCGAGACGGCGCTCGGCCTGGCCTTCGAACCCACGATGACCTTCGCGGCCGCCTGGATCCTGCACCTCCACATTTCGCGAGACGACTCGATCCCGGAACGTCTCCTGCCGTGCGCCATGGGGCTCCTTGGGATCAGCCAGGTCCTGACCTCCGGCGCCTTTGGCAGCCGACTCGAGCAGGAGGAATGGATCGGCTGGACCTGGATCGCACTCGGTCCGTTCGTCATCGCCACCCAGGTATTTGCTTGCCGCGTCTGGATGCGAAGACGCCGGAAGCGGGAGCAGAACGAGCGGCAGACCATGCAACGCGCCCTCCACGCCAGCGAGGATCGCTACCGCGCGCTCGCCGATAACAACTCGCAGTTGATCCTCGAGTTGGATGCGAAGGGCCGCATCGAGTACGCGAACCCTCGCGTGGGCGAACTGTTGAGAGTCCCGACAAGTTCGCTTCTCGGAAGCGATTTCTTCGACTTCGTCCACTTGGAAGATCGCTACATCAGGGAAAAAGAGGGCACCGAACGCGGCCCCCACATGCGACGATGGCTGCGCCCGAACGGGGAAGCCGTCCGCGTCGAAAGTTTCGCGCGGGCTTTCCACGATCAAGAAGGGGCCCTGCACTGGGTCATCTCCGCCGCCGACGTCGGGGACCGTCTGGCCCTCGAGGCGGCGCTACTCGACTCGCGGGCCGCTCTCGAAACCCGCGTAGAAGAACGCACCACCGAACTGGCCGGGGCCATCGAAGAATTGGAGACCGAGGTCCGCGAACGCCGCAATGCCGAAGAAGCCCTGCGACAAAGCGAGGAACGTTTCCGCATCGCCTCGAGCCTGAGTTCAGACTGGAGCTTCGCACTCGAGGTCGAGGCCGACGATGTGGCCGACAAGGTCTGGAATTCGAGGAACCTCCTGGCGAATACGGCCGAGGTCTCGCCGGAACTCGCCTCGACACCCTACTTCGATCTGATCGTGCCGGAGGATCGCGCGCGTGTCCGAAAACGCTTCCGGGAGCTCCTTGAATCCGTCGGAACGCCTGCCCATCAGGCCATCGAGATCCCCCATCGGCTCGCGCTACCGGACGGCGATGAGCGCTGTCTCGAAGTCGTACTCGAAGCCGAAGCGCTACCCGGGGGCCGCTTCCGGGTGATCGGCGCCGCCACCGACGTCACCGCGAAGAAACGCGCCGAGCAGGAACGGCTGCGCCTGGTCGACCATCTTCGCGATGTACAGCGGCTCGAGAGCCTGGGCGTGCTCGCGGACCGGATCGCCCACGGCTTCAACAACCAGCTTACGGTGATCCTCGGAAACGCCTCCCTCGCCCTCTTGGAGACCGACCGCGGCTCCGCCATCGCCGAGCGCCTGAATCGGATTCGCGACGCCGCCCAACACTCCTCGAACCTCACCGAGCAGATGCTCATCTACTCCGGGAAGGCGCCGCCCGCGCTCAAGTCAATCCACCTGCCGCACCTCGTCGAAGGAATTCGCGAATTCCTCGAGGCCTCGATTTCGCGGAACTGCGATCTCCAGATCGAAATCGCCAGCCCGCTTCCACTCATCGAGGGCGACGAGGGGCAGCTCCAACAGGTCGCCGTGAACCTGGTCAGCAACGCCTCCGACTCGTTGGAAACCAAAGCCGGCAAGGCCTGGCTGCGGGTGGGGGTGAGCCACGCCGACGCTGCGTACCTCGACGACACCTTCGGCACGTCGAATCTGGCCCCGGGGGCCTATGTCTTCCTCGAAGTCGAAGACGAAGGCTGCGGCATTTCCGCGGACGCGCGCGGGCGGATCTTCGAACCCTTCTACACGACGCAGTCCGCGGGCCGCGGCCTCGGCCTCGCCGCCGTCCTGGGGATCGTCCAGAGCCACGGCGGAGCCATCAAACTGGTGAGCGAAGAAGGCTCGGGAACCTGCGTGCGGGCCCTCTTCCCGGTCTC
>CAJXIC010000408.1 GCA_913054385.1 uncultured Pseudomonadota bacterium | reverse complement strand
GACCTCGCCGCACTGCGAACGCGCGCGGTGCGCGACGGCGACGATTGGGTGATCAACGGCCAGAAGATCTGGACCTCGCTGGCCGACGTCTCGACCCACCTCTGGCTGGCGGTACGCACCGACCCGGATGCCCCGAAGCACGCGGGGATCTCGATCGTAATAGTAAAGACCGACAGCCCCGGGATCCGCATCCGCCCGCTGCACACGATGTACGGCGGGCACACGAACGAGACCTTCTACGACGACGTTCGCGTCCCGGTCGAGAACACCGTGGGCGAGGTCAACGCCGGCTGGCCGATCATCATGCACGCCCTCAACCACGAAAGGGTGGCCCTCGCCGCCACCGGCAGCCTGGCAAAGCTCTACGACGACCTGGTGGACCACCTTCGCGCAGCCCTGCCCGAGCGCCTCGCCGACCCGGTGGTGCGGCGGCAACTGGCGCTGCTGAAGTTGCGGCTGCGAGAGCACCGCGGCCTGGCGGTTCGCAACGCCTGGCTGATCGCGAAGGGCGAAACTCCGATCAGCGAGGCTTCGATGGCGAAGATCTCCGCTACCGAACTCCGCACCGATCTCGCGAATACCGCCATGGACCTGCTCGGCCGCGCCGGCGGCCTCTCGGCCGGGTCTCCGGGCCCGGCTCCCTTCGAGGGCCGGGCCGAATTCAATTATCGCCTCTCCCCGATCTTTCGCTTCGGCGGGGGCACCAACGAAGTCCAGCGCGACATCATCGCGTCCGCCGGACTCGGCCTCCCGCGCTAGGAACTCGCTTGCAACCGGAACTCACCGACACCCAGACGCTCCTGCTCGAGACCGTCTCGAAATTTCTCGCGAACGAGGTTCCCCTCGAGCGCGTCCGAGCGCTCGAGGCAAGCGGCGAAATGGACACCCAGACGTGGGATGCATTGCGCGAGCAGGGCTGGCTGGCACTTCCCTTCGGCGAAGCCCTGGGCGGCGGCGGCGGTTCGTGGGTGGACGCGGGCTGCCTCCTCGAAGCCGTCAGTCGGCGCGCGGTTCCGCTACCGCTGCTCGAAGCCTGGGTCGCCGGCCGCGCGCTCGAAGCTGCGGGCGACCCCGATGGCCTCGTTCCCGGCTTGCTCGCGGGTCGCGCCCTGCCCGTCCCGGCACTCTTCGAGGCGAAGCAGCGCTTCGACGAGACCACGCTCGTCGTCTCAGACGGCCGACTCGACGGCACCAAGGCCTTTGTCGACTACGGCGGCTGCGCGAGCCACCACCTGGTCTCGGCCCGCGAGCCCGGTGGCCCCGCGCTCTTCCTGGTGGAAGTCACTGGGGCCACGGTCCGCTGCGAGCCCTTGCAATCGATCGGAAGGACACCGCTCGTCGCAGCGCATTACCGGGGCGCCCCGGCGCGGCGCATCGGCGGCGAGGCCGAACTCACGGCGCTGCGCCTCTCGGGACAGGCCCTCGCCGCGGTCCAATGCGTCGCCGCAATGCAGGAAGCCCTCGATCAGACCCTCGCCTACGCGCGCGTGCGCGAGCAATTCGGTCGCCCGATCGGCAGCTTCCAGGCCGTGCGCCACCACGCAGCGAACATGGCCATCGAGATCGCGCGGGCCCGCTGGCTCGTCTACGAGGCATTGGCTTCGATCGATTCCGGAGGCGCGCAGGTCGAGACGATCGCCCTGGCAAAAGCTTCGGCCTCGCTGGCGGTCCCGAAGGTTACGATGCTGGCCCACCAGATCTACGGCGGCAATGGCGTCATCGAGGAGAACGATCTCTACTTTCATACCCTGCGCGGCAAAGAGGCTTCGCTCGCGTGGGGCACCGCCGACGAGTGCCTCGACCTCGTGGCAAACGAAATCGATCAAAAGGTCGACTGGCTCTAAAACCGAGCGGAAAGGAACCGAAGCGGATGGAATTCAACCTGGCCGATCTCTTCGAGAAAGCAGCCGAGCGTCACCCCTTGGAGGAGTGCCTCGTCGCCAACGGCGTGCGCCGGACCTACGGCGAGATGGAGGCCCGCGCAAACCGCCTCGCTCACGAGCTCGCTGCCGCGGGCGTGGGCCCCGGGGACCACGTCGGCATCTACGCCCTCAACCGCGTCGAATGGGTCGAGACGCTCTGGGCGGTCTTCAAGATCCGCGCGGTCTGGATCAACATCAACTACCGCTACGTCGAGGAAGAGCTCCGCTACATCTTCGAGAACGCCGACCTCAAGGCCCTCGTTTTCGATCGGCAGTTCGCAGCGCAGGTCGCGGCAGTGCGCGAAGTGATGCCCGCAGCAGCACCGCTCTACATCATCGAGGACGGCAGCGAAACCAACCTCGGCGGCCTCGAGGCACGCCCCTTCGAAGAGGCGATGGCAGCGGGTTCGCCCGAGCGCGAGTTTGGGCCGCGTTCGGGTGACGACCACTACATCCTCTACACCGGCGG
>CAJXIC010000407.1 GCA_913054385.1 uncultured Pseudomonadota bacterium | reverse complement strand
AAGATCGGATTGGAGAAGGCGAAGGGGGTATGGCCGGGGGCGACCTCCGCGTAGATTCCTTCCGCCGGTCCCTCGACTTCGACGGTGACGAAGCCGTCTGCCGCAAAGTCCAGCGGTACCCGGAGTGTCGTGCCGGCGTGGGCGGGGAGCGTCTCCTCGAGCGCGCCGTCGACGTAGACCCGTACCTCGGTCACCGGCACCCAGTGGGCGGCTCGGACCGAGATCTCAAGGACACCGCTTGTGCCGCTGAAGCGTTCGCCCGGTCCTCGACCACCCAGGGACACCTCGAGAATCGGTCCGCTGGTGCCGTAGAGCCGCCCCGCTCGAATCGCTTCGATCAGCGCGGCTTCGTCGAAGGCGTCGCCCTCGGGTTGTCGGATGTAGTTGCGCGGCAGCCCCACCAACTCGCTGAGTCGGTGCGAATCGCTGTTCGCCGTTGCGGGTCGGACTTCCCCTTGCAGCATCAGGGAGAACCAGTCGGCGCGGATCAGCCGATAGGCCTCGAGCAGGGGGCCGTTCAGGAGTTCGATCACGTGGAAGTCGAGATCGCGCAGGCCGCTGTGCGGGTCGGGGTCGATCAGTGATTGGTTCGCGCCGCGGTCGAGGGGCTGGGTGGGGTCGAGACCCTCTTCGCCCACGGAGAGATGGCTGAAGAAGGCTCCCTCGTCGGGCCCGGATTTCCCGTTGGGGGCGCTTCGCGGGTGGTTGAGTTGCAGCAGCGCCGTCGGGCTCGCCGCGCGCAGAGTGGCGATCACCCGGCGCAGGCGGAGGCCCTCCCCAGCCGGAGCGCCGCCCTGGTACTCGTGGGGTCGGTGGCGCATTGGGAAGGCGTTGCTGTGGCCCGCCGTAAAGGGCGTTTCCGCATTGCGCACGGTGCTGGTGATCTCGACCCCGACGATGCTCTGAATCTGGTCGGCGAGGCCGAGTTCACGCAGCATCGGTGCGTAGTCGACGATGCGGTCGTGTTCGGTCGAGACAATGACTTCGGCGCCCTGGGCATGGAAGGCGCGGAGTTGGTGCTCGGTCGGGAGCCCGGAATCGTCGCTGCGGCCACTGTGGACGTGGAGGTCGGCCGAGATCCAACCGGGCGTCTCGAGGACCCGGCCCGGGGCGTTGATCTGGAGCCGTTGGGTCTGGCCGGCGACCGCCTCGAACTCGGTCTGGGTGACCCCGAATTCGGGGCCGCGACTCGCATAAACGCGGTAGCGACCGGGTGCCAGCGTGATCTCGGTGGGGTCGGCGGGCACGCCCGCAAGGGATACGTCGCGGGTCTCGAGGCTGCCGCCGTGGCGCTCCTCTCCGATCCGGATTTCGCGGAAGTCGTCGCCAAAAAGGGGATCCGGCGTGCCGCCGAGACCGCGGAAAGAGAGGCGCATCGGTGCGCCGCGGGGCAAGGCCACGCGTGCCGGCGGGGCCAGTCGCAGCGGCGGCAGCGCAGTGTCGCGCTCGCCGTGATCGTGTGAGACGGTGACCCGCCGCCCGCCCGGCGCTGCGGCCTCGAAGCGGTAGTCGCCGACGGGCAGACGCACCGAGAAGCGCCCATCCGCTGCAGGGCGAATCGTCGTGAACGGGGAGCCCTCTGCGTCGCGCACCGCGATGCGCGCGGCCGGGTCGTCGACGCGGCCCGAGACGCGGGCGGCGTCGGCCCAGACGTGATCGGTGACCGAGGCCACATCCGAGCGTCGGCCCACCACCAGCGACCGCTCGAATTCGACGCGGTCGCCATCGTCAAGATCCATGAACGCGCTCTGGAGCAACTCGAAGATCCCCGGGGCGTCGGCGTCGCCAAACCAGTAGGGCTCCATGAAGTTCCCCATCATCGAGAAGTTCGCGCCGGTGATGGCAATGGTGGGCAGCGCCCGAGCCGTTCCATCCGGGGAAATCAGCTCCGCGCGCCGAAACCAGAGCCCGTAGGCGATGCCGTCGGCGGCGGTGTCGGGGCCCACCAACACCAGGAGGTCGGCCGGTATCAGCGCGCGCGCCACCTCGAAGCGGTTGTCGAAATCGAGGGGAGGGTGTTGGTAACCGCGACTGCTTTCGGGATCGCGTGTAGAGAGCGCGAACGGAGCCAACTGGCGACTGGCGTGGAGCGCGGTGTCGCCAAATACGAAGACCCGATCGCCGTCGGCGAAGCGCTCGAGCCGAGTGGTGATCAGGAGTTCTTCGGGCCGTTCAAACCCCAGTTCGTAGGTCGTTTCGACCCGCACCCCGTTGCGATCGCCGGCGGTGACGATGCGGGCTGCTCGCTCGCCCGTCTCCACGCGCACGGAGGTGACGTCGGCGCTCTCGTCGCGCGAAAAATTGAGCAGCGGCTGGAGCACCACGAAATCGTCATCGGCGCGGTCGCAGAAAGAGAGGTCGACGAGCACACCCCCGCGCGCCGAGAGGAAGGACTCGTGGCTCGGATCGG
>CAJXIC010000406.1 GCA_913054385.1 uncultured Pseudomonadota bacterium | reverse complement strand
CCATGGATCTGATCCTTACCGGGCGCGGCGTCGACGCCGACGAGGCGCGGCGCATCGGTCTGGCGAATCGGGTCGTTCCCGAAGGCGAAGCCCTTTGTGCGGCGGTGGCCCTGGCACAGGAGCTCGCGGCCTTTCCCCAGCGCTGCCTGCGCGGCGATCGGCGTTCGGCCATCGAGCAGTGGAGCCACCCCGTCGCCGAAGCACTCGCGCGAGAGGGAAGGATTGGCGTCGACGTGATCCGTTCCGGGGAAACCGTGAGCGGCGCGCGGCGCTTCGTCGCGGGCGAAGGGCGTCACGGGCGCTTCGAATGAACCGGGGCGGGGGGGGCCGACGCGCTAACCTCGTCGGCCCGTGACCCCGCTTACTCCGGTGCCCCCCCTGCGATGACCGAAACGAACCCCTCCCGCCGCAACGCCTCCCCCTCCGCGCTGGAGGTGCGCGATCGCCTGGCGAGACCGCTCCGCGATCTCCGGATCTCGGTGACGGATCGCTGCAATTTCCGCTGCCCCTATTGCATGCCCGAGGAGATCTACGGGGAGAGCTACCAGTTTCTGCCTCGCGATGAGATCCTCCGCTTCGAGGAAGTCGAGAGGCTGGCCCGAATCTTCGTCGCCTTCGGCGTGACGAAGCTTCGGATCACCGGGGGCGAGCCGCTTTTGCGCCGGGATCTTCCCGACCTGATTGCGAGGCTCGCGGGCATCGAGGGCGTGGAGGACATTGCGCTCACGACCAACGGCGTGCTCCTCGAGCGCCACGCCGCAGCGCTGGCCGAGGCCGGCCTGCGCCGCGTGACCGTGAGCCTCGACAGTGTCGATCCCGAGACCTTCCGGCGCATGAGCGGCCGCGGTGCCGAGGTCGAGCGGGTCTTTGAGGGGATCGAGGCCGCTGAAGCGGCGGGTCTCTCGCCGATCAAGCTCAACTGCGTGGTCCAGCGGGGGGTGAACGACGAGCAGGTGGTCGATCTTGCGCGACGTTTCCGTGGAACCGGCCACATCCTGCGCTTCATCGAGTACATGGACGTCGGCACCCTGAACCGCTGGAGCCTCGACGAAGTCGTTTCGGGCGCTGCGATCCGAGAGCGGATCAATGCCGTCTTTCCCCTCGAGTCGGTGCCGCCCCGCCACCCCGGCGAGGTCGCCCGGCGCTTGCGTTACCGCGACGGAGCGGGCGAGATCGGCATCATCGCCTCGGTGACACAGCCCTTCTGCGGCGGCTGCACGCGCGCGCGCCTTACCACCCAGGGGCGACTGGTCACGTGTCTCTTCGCCGAAGACGGCATCGACCTGCGTACGCCCCTGCGCGCCGGCGCCAGCGACTCGGCGCTGGCCGAAATTGTCGAGAGCACCTGGAAGGGGCGCAGCGACCGCTATTCCGAGGAGCGTTCGAGCAGGCCCGAGCTACCGGATGCGACGCCGCGTCGCATCGAAATGTACGAAGTGGGTGGCTAGGCGCCGCACCCCGCAGCCAGGCGGGCAGGGACGTTGTTGCTTTGTTGCCTTTCGTGGGCTGACCGGGACCTCGCCTCCTCTCGGGAAGCGCGTAGGCAACAAAGCAACAACGTCCCTGCCTGCGCCGGCTTGGGCAGATCGGGTAGACTGCCACGGCGCTCAGTGAGATCGGAAAACGTATGTCTGCTGCCACCTCGCCCGACGATTTCAACATCGTCCACCCCGGCCACTACGCGGAACACGGGTATCCGCACGATATCTGGACCCGGCTGCGCGCCGAATCGCCGGTGCATTGGTGGGAGCAGGACGAAGGCCCTGCGTTCTGGGCCATCACAAAGCACGCGGATATCACGGCGATTTCAAAGCAGCCCGAGCTGTTCATCAGCAATCCCCGGACCGTCGTAAGCCACGTTCCCGAACTGGACCAGTCGGCGTTCAATTTTCCGCCCACGTTGATCCAGCTCGATCCGCCGAAGCACGGCATCTTTCGCCACCTGGTGAGCAAGCGTTTCACGCCCCGGGCGCTGAAGAAGATCCACGATCCCATCGAGCAGATCGGCAAGGAGATCGTCGACGCCCTCGTGAAGGACAAGGATTACGGCGAGTGCGACTTCGTGAAGGAGGTGTCCGCACCGCTTCCCATCGCCGTGATCGCCTGGTTGCTGGGCGTTCCGAAGTCGGATTGGAAGCTCCTCTTTGACTGGACCAATCGCATCATCGGTGCCGGGGATCCGGAGTTCCAGGACGAGGGGAAGACCTCGGCCGAGACCGCGACCGGGGCGATGACCGAACTCTTCACCTACTTCGCGAAGATGGTGGAGGAGAAGAAGAAGAAGCCCGCCGATGATCTGGTGACCGTCTTCACCCAGGTCGAAGTGGACGGGAAGAAGCTCGAGCTGATGGACGTTCTCGCCTGGTGCATGATCATCGTGATCGCCGGGAACGAGACCACCCGCAACGGCAC
>CAJXIC010000405.1 GCA_913054385.1 uncultured Pseudomonadota bacterium | reverse complement strand
ACCGAGAACGAGAAGCGCGCATCCACCGCTCCTTCGTCGATCGGGGTGTTCGTGCCCACCACCAGCAATTCGAAATCGCCCGTCGAGCGCACCACGCCGAGACCGAGTCCATGCCAGGTGACCTCGAGGCGCGACTCGGTGGCGCTGCCATCGCCACGCTGCGAACGCGAGAGTGTCACCGATTGGTAGGTGTGCGCCTCGAATTCGATCTGCGGATCCGGGGCTTCGCCGAAGCCGTGCACCGCGCGAAAGTGCGCGGGGTCGGCGGTGTTCTCGGCAATCTCCTGGTTGCGCGTCCGAATCGTCCATCCGTGATGCGTGAGCGGGCTCCAGGCTGGCTGCTCGAGTTCCGGGATCGTCGGCGCCTCCCAGGTGGGCGCGGCCTGCTGCGGGTGGTACCAGGCCCATACAATTCCGTTTCGGACTTCGGTCGGGTAGCGCTGGAGCCGCGCCTTCGGCGGGATTTTCTTCGAATAGGGCACCTCTACACACTCGCCCTGCATGTCGAAGCGCCAGGCGTGAAAGGGACAGCGAATGCTACGGCCCTCGACGCGACCACCGTATCCGAGGTGCGCGCCGAGATGCGGGCAGTGGGCCCCGAAGAGCGCCACCCCACCCTCTGCGTCGACGACCCGGACGAGTTCTTCGCCAAAGAGACGAAGCGGGTCGATTCGGCCCGGCTCGAGTTCTTCGCGAAACCCCACGCGGAACCAGCCGCTGGGAATCGGGAAGGGGTATTCGCCGCGATCTGCCCGCATGCGTTTCCCTCTTAGCCGCCGTGGGCTTCGGTCGGCATCCCGATCAGGTAGGTAGCGTGCACGGGGAGCTTGCCGATTCGCACGCGCCCTGCTTCGAAACGATAGCGCCCGTCGCCCCGCGGAATCCCTTCGGTGAGCCCTTCCAATTCAGCCACCGAGTAGACCCGCAGACACGAAACGACGCCGTCGAAGGCGATGAGCAACGGAATCACCGGCACGACGTAGGTGAAGAAGAGCCAACTCCAGCGCAGCGGCCGTACCGTCGGCATCACGAAGAGCGAAGCCAATGCGGCAAACGGAATCGACAGGATCATCGGCCACTCGCGCCCGACCAACTCGAAAACCGCAATCGGTCGGGCGGCCTTGACTGCCGAAGCTAGAATCGCTCGCGCCTCGCGCGGGCGAAAGTGGTGGAAGGCATTGAAGATCGTCCGCAGCCCGGGCAGCTCGGGGGGAACTGCCATCGCATCCAGGGGCTCGGCGCGAAAGCCGATCGAGCCGCCCGAGACCTCGGCGGCATGACGCAGCCGGGGAATATTCGGGTAGAGATCGCTCAGGGTGCCCCGGGCATCGATGCCGCGCGCCCGGAGTGCCCCGACGACCAGCGGCAGCGGCCCCGCACCGCCGGAACAGAGGTCGAGCAGCTCGCTGGTGCCCGCCTCTTCGAGTGCGGGAGCCAGTTTTTCGACGATGACTTCGGCCTGGTTTCCGATTTCGAAGGAGCGAAAGAGATAGGCCGTGGCGGCGTCGCGAAGCAGCGCCGGGAACCACGCCTGATCGTGAAACTCGAAGAGGTGGAGGCGCCGAATCGAAGTGCCCCTACGAATCTTCGCGGCGACTGGATTCGAGGGTGGTAACCCGGCGCCCGAGATAGCGATTCAACTGGCCGTCGTGGCGGCTGGTGGCCGCCGCCAGGCGCGCACGGGTGTAGGGTTCCCAGCGCGGCGCCGAGGCCGCCTCGGGCCGGTCCCCCATCACGGTGACACGCTGGATGATGCGTTCTTCGTCGAAATCGTTGAGCACATAGTGCTGCGTACAGCGGTTGTCCCACATCGCGACGGTGCCCTCGCTCCAGCGGTAGCGCACGGTGAAGCGCGGGTTCGACACCCAGCGCGTCAAGTAGCCGAGCAGCAGATCGCTCTCCTCCGCCGACAGTTCGACGATGCGGCGGGTGAAGTGCTCGTTGACGAAGAGCGACTTGCGGCCCGTCTCGGGATGCACGCGGACCACCGGGTGGACGTGCATGTCTTCGGGTTTGCCGTGGGGTGCCGCATCGTGGAGAGCGCTGAGCCCCTCGCAGAGATCCTGGAGCGGCGGCGACAGTTCTTCATAGGCGCGGTAGGCGTTGGCCCAGAGCGTGTCGCCCCCCACCTCGGGACACTTCAGCATGTGCAGGATCGACAACACCGAGGGCTCTTCGCGGAAGGTGATGTCGCTGTGCCACTCGTCGGCGATCCCGCCTTTGCTGGCGGCCAACTCGAAGATGACCCCGTCTTCGGCGAAGGGGTTCTTCAGGTTGGGGTGGCCCTCGAGTTTTCCGAAGTGGCGACCGAAGGTCACATGTTCGCTCTTGCTCGGATGCTGGCCGGGAAAGAAGAGAACCTGGTGTTCCAGCAGCAACTCGCCGATGCGCCGCGCCTCGGCGTCGCCAACTTCGCCCAGGCGCAGC
>CAJXIC010000404.1 GCA_913054385.1 uncultured Pseudomonadota bacterium | reverse complement strand
CACGCTCGAATAGCTGGGGTGCGCATCCGAACCGGAGATGCGTGCGCCGCACCAGGTGGCGGCCTCGAGAGTGTCAAAGGACACGCTCATGCTCGGGTCCACACCTCGAGCCCACGCGCGGCTTCTCGGCGGTCGTCAAAGGGTCGTTTCTCGCGTCCCACGATCTGGTAATCCTCGTGCCCCTTGCCGGCAATCACGACGGTGTCGCCGGGCTCCGCCTCGGAAACCGCCCCTGCAATCGCTGTGGCGCGGTCTTCGACCACGGTGTAGCTCGCCGGGGCCCCCGCTTGCGAGGGGTCGTCGCGGCGCTCGAGGCCTGCAAGCCCGGCCTCGACCTCGCGCAGGATCCCGAGTGCGTCCTCGGTGCGTGGATTGTCACTGGTGAGCACGACCCGGTCGCTGTGGCGGGCGACCTCGCGGGCCATCAGCGGGCGCTTCGAGCGATCGCGGTCTCCGCCGCAGCCGAAAACCGTGATCAGCCGACCGCTGGTGAGCGGGACCAGCGCGGCCAGCAGCTTTTCGACGGCGTCCGGGGTGTGTGCGTAGTCGACGACGACCGTGGGGGCTGCCTTCGGCCCCGCGGCGATCCGCTCCATGCGTCCCGGGACCTGGGGGCACTCGGCGACCCCTTCGAGGATCGCCTCGATCGGAATCTCGAGGGCGATCGCGATCCCGCAGGCGACCCCGAGATTCTCGAGGTTGAAGTCGCCGAGGAGGGGGAGGCTGAAGTCGAGGCTCTGTCCGCCGAGGCGAATGCGACCGTGACTGCCGTCGATCCCGCACTCGGCCTCGAGGATTCGGATCTCGGCAGCGGAGTCGGCGCGCTGGGACGTGGTGAGGGTCTTGGCACCGCGCCTCCGGGTGATCTCCAGGATGGCGTCGGAGGCGGGATCGTCGATGTTCACCACCGCGGTTCCCTTCGGGTCCAGGTAGGTCTCGAAGAGGCGGAGCTTCGATTGCCGGTAGTGCTCCATGTCACCGTGAAAATCAAGGTGGTCCTGGCTGAGGTTCGTAAACCCGGCGACGGCAAAGTTGCAGCCCTCCACGCGCCCCAGTTCGAGTCCGTGGGAGGAGACCTCCATCACGACGCTGTCCACCGACTGCGTTCGCATCGCCCGGAGGATCTTTTGGAGATCGAGGCTCTCCGGGGTGGTATTCGTGGCGCGTGCGGACTCGGCGCCAAAGCGCACGACCACGGTGCCGATCAGTCCCACCGAGAGTCCGGCGTGCCCCAGGATCGACTCGACAAGATACGCCGTGCTCGTCTTCCCGTTCGTTCCGGTGATTCCCACGAGGGACAGTTCGGCGGCGGGGTTCCCGTAGAAGCTGCGTGCCACGTGTGCGAGTGCGCGTCGCGCGTCGGCCACGACGATCACGGGTACGCCGATGTCCGCCGGCAGCCTGGAGCGGTCTTCCACCAGCAGCGCCGAAGCCCCGGCGCGCAGGGCCTCTGCGAGGTAGTCGTGCCCGTCCTGATCCGCTCCGCGTAGCGCGACGAAAAGATCGCCGGGGGCAACGGTTCGCGAGTCGTATCCGATCCCGCGGATCACGGTGTCGTTCGGGGCGATGTCTGCGGGGAAGGTCTGGGGAGAGAGTTCGGAAGGGACCGCGGCGAGAAGCGGCGAGAGTCGCATCAACCCTCCCGGTTCTCGCTGCGGAAGCGGACGAAGACGCGCGGACGTGGGCCCGCGAGGATGGTGCCGGGTGAGGGGGTCTGTTCGAAGGCGTGGCCGCTGCCCTCGGAGCGAAGTTCGAGCGCGTGGTCGGTGGCGTAGCGGGCCACTTCGTAGCGTGAGAGGCCGCGCAGGTCGGAAAGCAGAACGCGCGCCGCCTTTTGCGTCGGCGCTGCGGGCGAAATGTGGTCCGGGCGCGCGGGCGTCGGGGGAGCGGCCTTCACGATCTCGATTTCGACGCGCGCTTCGGCACGCGGCTCGGTGGCGATGCCGACCCGCGCAAGGTGTGCGGTGGCGATTTTCGCGAAGAGCGGGGCGGCCACGTCGCCCCCGCCGTGGGCCAGACCCTGGGGTTCGTCGAGGGCCGTCACGATGACGAACTGGGGATCTTCGGCGGGAACAGCGCCCATGAACCACGCGATGTATCGATCCTTCGAGTAGCGCATGGACTCGCGGTCGAATTTTTGAGCGGTGCCCGTCTTGCCGGCGACGGCCACGCCACGAAGCCCGGCGAGCCGCCCGGTGCCGCGTCCGCTCACCACCCCCTGCATCATGCGCAGGACCTGGTGGGCAGCCTCCGCGGAAACCGATTGGCGCACCCGGTCGACCGGCGTCTCGCGCCAGCGCCCGCCCGCTTCGCGCCGCGCCTTCACCAGTCGGGGGCGCAGCAATTCGCCGTCGTTGGCCAGGGCTCCCATCGCCGCCGCGAGTTGGATCGTGGTGACACTGATGCGCTGGCCGAAGGCGATGGTGGCGT
>CAJXIC010000403.1 GCA_913054385.1 uncultured Pseudomonadota bacterium | reverse complement strand
ACCCACGACTGCGCCTACGAGACCGAAATCGCGCTCCTGAAGGTGGCGTGTAGCAGCGCCGAGCGGACCGAAATCTTGCAGATCGCCGAGCACTTCGGCGCGAAGGTGGTCGACTACGGGTCCGACAGCCTGGTGCTGCGCGTCTTTGGCGCCAGCGACAAACTCGACGCGCTGATCGCCCTGCTCGGCCCCTTCGACCTGGTCGAACTCGTGCGCTCCGGGAAGATCCTGATGGCACGCGCGGGGGCCGCCACCTAGCGGTGGTCCCGGGTGCGGCGTCTCGCCTCTTAGACGTCCCCGATCCCGAGTTCCAGGTTCGAGCCGTGGATGCCGCCATCGATGTCCAGAACCCGACCCGTGATATAGCTGCCCGCAT
The DNA here is from genome assembly GCA_913054385.1 of uncultured Pseudomonadota bacterium. GTDB lineage: Bacteria > Myxococcota_A > UBA9160 > UBA9160 > UBA4427 > JAYGCV01. The sequence goes on along the minus strand of CAJXIC010000403.1, from coordinate 2,057 downwards.
CCGACGCCAGCAGCAGCGCCCCCGCCGCGATGTCTTCGACCCGCCCGAGACGCCCCAGCGGCGTGCGCCGCAGCATCTCGTCACGGATCGCCGGATTCTCCACCACCGGCGCCAGCGCGTCGGTCTCGATCGAGCCGGGCGCAATGGCGTTGACCCGAATGCGTGGTGCCAGATCTTCGGCGAGGTTCCGGGTCATGTGGATCATCGCGGCCTTCGCGGTGCCGTAGGCCACGAAACCCCGGGCAGCAAACCGGCCCGCCGCCGAGGCGATGTTGATCACGCTGCCTCCGCCCCCCTCGAGCATCCGCGGCACCGCCAACTGCGTCAGGTTGAACGCGGTGGTGACGTTCCAGGCAAAGCTCGCGTTGAAGGCCTGCTCGCTGGTCTCAAGGAAGGCGCTCGGCATGCTGCCGCCGGCGTTGTTCACCACCACATCGATGCGACCGAAAGCCGCCTCCGCAGCCTGCACCAACGCCTGCATCCCGTCCCGGGTCCGAAGGTCCCCGGCGACAGGCTGCGCCCGCCGCCCGCTCGCAGCGATCGCATCGGCCACCTCGCTGAGGGCTTCCGCATTCCGGGCGCCGATCACCACGTCGGCACCGGCTTCTGCGAACGCCTTGGCGATTCCGGCACCGATGCCTCGGCTCGCCGCGGTCACGATGGCAACGCGTCCTTCGAGATCGAAGAGATCCTGGATCATGCGGCCCCCCACGTCGACCGGGGGGCTCCCGCGCCGACAAAGGCCAGCGTAGCGGAGCCCGAAGCCACCGACCGCGGCTGCGGGGGGCCTGCCAGAGGCGTCCGGGGTCGCGTCGGTCCCGGCGCGCTTCCGTTTCCGGAAGGGCCGTCGGCGCTGCCATCGCACGCGACGGTCAGCGAGTGCCTCGGCACGGGCCTGCAGCCGGACGCTGGCTCACCTGCGCAGTGGGACCCGGCCGCGCTCTTTCGCTGCCGCTTCTTCGCTCGCTCCCAGTTCCTCTACCGCTACGACCATCTCGCCCGCCAGTACCGCCGCGAGTGCCTCGCAGAGCGCGTCGCGAATCCGTCGCGCCGAGGGAGCGGTCCCCCACTCTTCGAGGCTGATGGCCTTCGAGGCCTCGACTCCCAGCGCGGCGCGAAGCTCTGGCGCGTGGGGCGTGAGGGCGAGCGAACCGTGTTGCATCACCCCGAAGGCCGTGCGCCGCTGTGCGCTGCCCACCAGTTTTCGCCCCGCGAGCAGGATCTCCGAGGCCGCCGGATGCGCGAAACAATCGAAGGCGCCTTTCGGGGGCCCTTCCGCGTCGAGGCCCGCGCGGGTGACGGGAACACCGAGCGCCCGCAGCCCCGCTTCGAGCCCGGCCCCGATCGCGCCATAGGCTCCCGCCAGTGTCCCCGGCAACATGGCCTCCGGGACGGCGACGCAGTAGGTCAGATCCCGACCGTGCAGCAGGGCACGGCCGCCGGTCGCGCGGCGCACCCAGCCCACTCCGGCTGCCTCGCAGGCCGCACCCAGCGAGTCACCGGACGGCTGCGAATAGCCGAGCGACAGCCAGGTTCCACTCCACTCGTAGAAACGAAGACTCGCAATCCCCCGAGACGCCGCCAGCAGGAGGCCTTCGTCGACGCCCATGTTGTAGGGCCCCGAGGCGGCCCCGTGATCGATCCGGCGCCAGCGCATCGCCACGACGCGATCTCAGTCCCTTGCGAGGGCGTGGAGCAGCGCGTCGAGCCCGAGTTCATAACTCTGGGGCCCGAAGCCCGAGATCACGCCCAGGGAGACTTCAGAGATCAAGGACTCCCTGCGGAAATCCTCGCGCGCGTGGATATTCGAGAGGTGCACCTCGACCACCGGTCGCCCGAATGCGACCAGCGCATCGCGCAGCGCCACGCTCGTATGGGTGAGGCCGCCGGGGTTGATCAGGATGCCGTCAGCCCACTCGCGACGCTCGTGGAGCACGTCGATGATCACGCCCTCGTGGTTCGACTGGCAAATCTCGAGTTCTGCCGACGCGGCGCCGGCGCGCGCGCGTAGCCCGGTGTCGATCTCTTCGAGCGTCACGCGCCCGTAAATCTCGGGA
>CAJXIC010000402.1 GCA_913054385.1 uncultured Pseudomonadota bacterium | reverse complement strand
ACCTTCGCTGCGCCAGGGCACGACCGACGCCGAGGGTCGCTTTCGTTTCGAGGACCTGTCCAACGCACCGTCTCGGGTCTATCTCGTGGGCGTGCGCATCGACGACGTGCCCTTCGGCACGCGGGTCGCCTTCGCTCCGGGTACCACCGAGGCCACGACCGAGATCGAGATCCACGAACCCGTGGCCGATCGCGAAGCGCTCGCCCTCGAGGAGAGCCGCGTCGAATTCGAATGGCGCGGCGCCGCGCTGAACGTGCGCGAAAACCACCGGATCGAAAACCGCGGCGAGCGGGTGGTGCGCTGGCCCCTTGCTCGGGCGCCCGAGGTCCGAGCGCCCCTCGAGATCGACCTGCCCGAAGGGGCCTCGCCCATCACCCCGGCCTTTGGCCAGGTAGCGGAACATTTCGAGCGCCGGGGCCAGCGACTGCTCTACTGGGGGCCGCTGCATCCTGGTTCCAACGACATCGGCTTCTCCTACGACGTGACTCCGCTGGCGACCGACGCCGGGGACCCGCAGGTTCGCTACCAGCCGCGCATTGCGCCGACCCCCGGGAGCTTCGTGGCGCTCGTACCCGAGGGCCTCTCGGTGCTGTCGGCCGATGGGCTCGAAGCGGGTGCGGCAAGCGACGCCGAAGGCCGCACCGTCTACCAGCGCTTCGATCCCGCAGCGGGCATCGCGATGACGCTTCTGGCCCCGGCCTACCAGTCCGACCCCGCAGCCGTCGAGATCGCGAGCGCGAACCTGTGGCTCGAACTCGACGACACCGCTCTCGACACCCGCATCGACTACGCCCTTCGCGTGGACGGCGAAGCGCCGCTCGCCGCCAGCGACGGGCAGCCGCTGTTCACCCTATCGCTTCCCCCCGGCGCCGAACTGCTGGGGATCGCACCGGCGGCCGCGAGTATCGGCGCCGTGCCCGGCGCGGACAGCGGCACGCTCGAAATCCACGGCCCCCTGCCGGCGGGCGAATCGGTGCTGCGCCTGCACTACCGCGTGCCCGCCGAGACCTCTGGTATCGATCTCGCCTTCTCATTTCCGCGCGACCTCCGCGTGCTGAACCTGCTGGTCGCGGATACCGGCATCGAAATCGAAAGCGACCGCCTGCACCGGCGTCGCCCGGCCCGGGTCGGAACACGCCTCTACCTCCAGCGCGAGGCATTCGACGTGGGGACCGACGAAGTCGTCGAACTCCGACTTCGCCCCGCCACCACGCCGAAACTTCCGCGCGATGCCAGCCGCGCGGCCCTCTTCGTACTCGCCGCACTGGCGATGGCCTTCACCGTCGCCCCACTGCGACGCGGCCGCGAGAGCGAAAGCGAAAGCGCGGTCGCCGAGAGCGGTGAACGCATCGAGCGTGAAGCCGTCTACGCGGCTCTTCGCGACCTCGAGCACGATTTCGAGACCGGAAAACTCGACGCGCCCGATCACCAACGCCTGAAGCACGAACTCGAAGTCCGGGCGGCCCACCTGCTCTCGGCCGAAGACGCGCACGTTGCCGCTCGCACCTGCTCCGGCTGTGGCGCCGCCATCCTGGGCGAATGGCGCTTCTGCGCGGGCTGCGGGGCGACGCTTTGAGCGCCCCGCCCCCGCCGGTCCTCAGCGCCCGCAACATCGAGAAACGTTTCGGCCGCGCGGCGGCACTCCGGGGCATCGATATCGACCTGCCCGCCGGGAGAATCGTCGTGCTCCTGGGTCCCAATGGCGCCGGCAAGTCGACACTGCTGCGCATCCTCGCCGGACTGTCGCGCCCCAGCGCCGGCGAGATCTTCTTCGAGGGCGAACCGCTGGCGCAAAGCCGCCGACGCCATCGCGCGCAGATCGGATTCAAGGGTCACGAAACGGCGCTCTACTCCGAACTCAGCGCGCGCGAAAACCTGGTCTTCTCCGCGCGACTCTTTGGCGTCCCGCACCCCGAAGCGCGGGCCGACGCCCTGCTCGCCGAAGAGGGGCTCACGGAGCGCGCAGATCAGCGCCTCGGAAGCCTTTCGCGCGGCACGGCACAGCGACTGGCATTGGCGCGGGCGCGGGTGCACGACCCGCAGGTGCTCCTGCTCGACGAGCCTTTCACCGGGCTCGACCGTCCGGCCGGGGACGGCTTCGCTGCACGCCTCGCCGATCTGCGGAACGCCGGGCGCAGCGTCCTGCTGGTCACCCACGATCTCGCCCGCGCGGCGGAACTCGCCGACTCGTTCCAGCTGCTGCGTGCCGGACGCTGTGTCTTCCACCAGCGAGAGCCGCTGCCGGGGCGCACCGCCGTCGAAGCCCTCTACCGCGAGCACGCGGAGGGCGGCGCGTGAAGGTCCTCTTCGCCGTACTCTGGAAGGATCTCGTGTGCGAGTGGCGCTCGCGCGATCGCATCGTCGCCATGGGCGTCTTCGCGCTGCTGGTGGTGGTGATCTTATCGCTGGTGAAATTGTAGAGATGAAAGTTTTA
>CAJXIC010000401.1 GCA_913054385.1 uncultured Pseudomonadota bacterium | reverse complement strand
ACCTCCATCGGCGGAATCGTGGCGGCCGCCAGGAAGCCCATGGCACCGGCGTTGCAGGCCGCGGCCACCAGCGGCGGTGTGGCCACCCAACCCATGCCGGTCTGGAGGATCGGCGTGCGGGTGCCAAGGAGTTGGGTGAGGCGCGTTTCGAGGGCGGGTGTCATGTTTCTTGGCTCAGGATTCGGGGTGGGGAACTTCGCGCTCGCGGACATTCGCCGGGTCGAGGCGCTCGCGGATGATTACGAGTTCGCTGGCCGAGGGGGCGCGCGTTTCGGGAACCGCATCGGGGATCGCCAACTCGAAGCCCGTGGCTTCGACGATCTGTTCCACCGAAACGCCCGGGTGAGTCGAGGCCAGCCGCATCGAATGCTCCGGGGTGTCGAAATCGAAGACGCCGAGGTTCGAGACCACCCGGCGAATTTCGTGGAAGCGTGCCGAGCGTTCGCCGAGGGCTTTCGCGCGGTCGTAGCCGACGCCGGAAACCACGTCGACCTTCTCGACGAAGACCTTCGGGCTGTGGTTGGGGATCCAGTAGCTCGTGGTGTGGTGGATCGTGTTGCCCGGGGCCCCGCGCATCCCGAGCAGTTGTGCCTTCGGTTTTTCGTGAGGGCCAATGCAGGCAAAATTGTGGTTGCCAAAGCGATCGATCTGGCTGGCGATCATCACCACGTGGCGGCGGCCATTCCAGAGGTGATCGAAGACCGTTCGGAAGGGCATCCAACCCTCGAAAATCGGGTCTTCCGCCTCGGCTCCGCTCACCGGCGCGACGTTTGCCGTGAGACAGGCGATGCCGTCGGTCATCATCAGATCGGGCTCGAAGCTGAGTCGCGCCAGCCGTGCGGCGATCGCCGGCACGGTGCCGAAAGAACTCGCGAGGATCTCACCGTCGCCGCGGAAGACGTCGGCCACCGCCGCGATGCAGATTTCGGAACGCCGGATATCACTCATGCCGAGGCCCCTTCGCGGGCGTCCTGCACCGCCTTCTGGTAATCGGCCTCGTCCTCGCATTCGAGGTAGCGGCTCTTGAACGCCGCAAAGGCATCTTCGTCCTTCGCGGTGGCGGCGTAGGCCTTCTGGAAGGCTTCGTCGCGGCCGTAGTCGGGCGGGCACTCGGTGAAGTGCGCACCCCCGGGTGCCTCGATCACGCCGTCGACCATCGAGCGGTTGATCTTGAGGGTGTGCATCGACCCGAGCTGCGACAGTTCCGAGGTCTCGACAATCTTCTCGCAGGACATGAAGCGTCGCTTCGCCGCCATGCAATAGAGATCGTCGAAGTAGAGGTCCGGGCCCAGGAACTGCCCGTTTCCCCGGGCATCGGCGCGGTTCATGTGGATCAGCGCGGCGTCGAGTTCGATCGCCGGCATGGCGAGCAACTCTTCGCCGTCATCGTAAGGGGAGCGTACGGTTCGAATCTCGGGGTTGATCCCCGGGACGTCGGTGCCGAGGCCGGCGCGGGTGGGCAGGAAGGGGAGGCGTAGGGCGGCGGCGTAGAGGCCCCACTGCAGCATCCCCTCGTCGAGTTCCGAGGCCTCGAAGCTTCCGGCCTGCCTTGCCTTGCGAAAGTGCGGCTCGAGGGGGATCGAGTCGAGGGAGACGAAGCCGTAGATCAGGCGCTTCACGCGGCCCGCGGCGCACAGCAGCCCGGCGTCGGGGCCGCCGTAAGTGACGACGGTGAGATCTTTCAGGCTCGAGCGCAGGATCTCGCGCACCAGCGACATGGGCTTGCGGCGAGAACCCCAGCCGCCGATCCCGAGGGTCATGCCGTCGAAGAGCTCGGCAACGACCTCGCGTTCTGTGGTGCGCTTGTCCAAGATCCCCATCCTTTTATAGTTCGAGAGAAGCAGGGCGAGCGAAGCGGGGCGTGGGCGCTGCGGAGGAGCCCAAGGGAAGGGCGCCGAGAGTAACGATACGTTGCGTTTCTGTAAACTCGGAGCCGACGCGCAGCCCGATGGAAAAACCCGGCGGAGACCGCCGATTTCCCTCGGAAAACAGGGCTACAGGCGAGAGGTGAGCAGGATGCCGCAGGTTCAGGGAGTCATGGGGCCGATCGAGTGCGAGGACCTTGGCTTTACGCTGATGCACGAGCACATCCTGATTGCCAACTGGTCGATGCGGCAGGCCTACGCCGACTGGGTCGACCTCGACGAGGTGATCGCCTTTGCCAGTGCCGAGGCCAAGAGCGCTGCCGAACGCGGGGTGCGCACCATCGTCGACCTCACCCCGATCAACATCGGACGCGATATCCATGTCATCCGTGAAGTCGCCGCGCGCAGCGGCCTCCAATTCATCGCTGCCACGGGGCTCTACTGGCACGAAGATCCCTGGTTGGTGGGCTGGGAACCCGAGCAGGTCGTCGATTGGCTGGCGCGCGACATCGAGGACGGGATCCAAGGCACCGATTCGAAGGCGGGCATCATCAAGTGCGCCACCGACCACCCC
>CAJXIC010000400.1 GCA_913054385.1 uncultured Pseudomonadota bacterium | reverse complement strand
GATATAGTTCACCGGCTCCGCCGTCAGCGGGTGGGTGGCGAAGAGCAGCGCGGCCACGAAGGCGAGGACGAGCAGGCTGCGCGAGAGAGGGCCAGGCACGGCGCGAGGATAGGTGCGGAGTGCGCGCGCCGCATTCGCTGGCGCGGGCAGGGCGCCGATCAGCGGGCGACGAGTGCGTTCTCGCGGATCTTCCGAACCGAGGGGTCGCGGTGGGCGATGGCCAGGCAGAGCATGTTGAAGGCCTGCAGCGGCCAGGGCATCGGGCGCCGAATGTCGAGCCACAGCACCACCCGCACCTCGTCCGAGAGATTCCCGGCATCGTGGATGTAGTTGTCGTCGAAGACCACGCCCTCGCCATTCTTCCAGTAGTAGGTCTCACCATTCTCGATGAGGTCCGGGTCGCGCCGCGCGTTGTCGGCGGCATCGGCATTCACTCGCAAGTAGCACTTGCGATCGGCGTTGTTCTTCGGGATCACGACGCCGAGGTGATAACGCAGGAAGCCCTTGTAGTAGCCCCAGTGCGGTGTCAGTACCTGCCGGGGTTCGAGCACCGAGAAGAATGCGGTGTACACCCCCGGAATCTGGCGCAGGAGGGCCGCCGTCTTCGGACACAGCGCGCAGTTGGCGTCGATGAACTTCCCCGACTTGAACATGAAGGTCTTCCACGCGGCGGTGTGGATACCGTGCTCGGTGTAGCTTCCGCCGAGTTTCGCAATGTCGGTGAGTGCGTGCTGCCTTCCGAGGAGTGCCAGGCACTCCTGCTGGATCTCGGGGTGGTGCTCTTCGAGTAGGGCGAGCGAGGGGTGGCGCGCGTGGTAGTCGTGATCGAAGGCGGGCGTGCGAGGCAGCCAGCCGCGCTCCTCGAAGCCGATGAAGACGCCATTGATCGTCTTCTTCAGCAGCGCCTTCTTTCGCTTCCCGGGGAGCCGCGCAATGCGGCGCCAGGCCAGGTAGCCGGCCAAGATCGCTGCGCTCGCGAGCAGGAGCAGCGCCAGCGCGGCGGCGCTCACTGGATCGTGGCCGTCGCGCGGGGCAACTGAAGCAGAACGACGTGGTCGGCCAGAATGCGCAGGGCCTCGCGCTGCTGGGCACTGGGCTCGTCCTCGTCTTCTTCGTCGTCGGTTTCGCCGTCCCCGCCCGAGGTGTCCGCCAGCGCTTCGTGCACGGCAGTCGCTTCCCCGCTCGCAGCGGCATCCGTTTCGTCTGCCCCCGCGTCGACGTCGCCCGCCTTGGCTTCGGGATCGGTGTCGTCCCCCGTCTCTTCGTTCTCGTCCTTCGCGTCTTCGAGCAGGTCGGCCAGGTGGACCACGCCATCGCGGCCCGCGACCTTCGCGGCTTCCTTCTGGATCTCTTCGAACTCCTCGCTCGAGGCGACCCGCTCGGTCGAGCGCTTCTGAAGCTCGCCCAGGTGGGCCTGGTCGAAGGTCTGCCATTCGAGGGCAGGCGAGATGTCGGCGGCTTCGAAGAGCGAAATGCCGGCGAAGGGTTCGATCGAAGCGCCGGCTAGCGAGTAGTCGTGAAATTCTTCTCCCACGTCGCGAACCGCGAGCACCGAGGGGATCACCACATCGGCGGAGACACCGCGCAATTGCGTCGAAAAGCCGCCGGGCCGAAAGAAGAGCGCGGTGGTCACCTTCAGTGCACCGAGACCCTCGGGCAGGGGGTGCATGCTCTGCACGGTGCCCTTGCCGAAGGTGTGGTCGTCGCCCACGAGAACCGCGCGCCCGTAGTCCTTCATGGCACCGGCCACGATCTCGGACGCCGAGGCGCTGATCCGCGAGGTCAGCACCACCATCGGGCCGTCGAAGATCACGCCGCCGGCGGGATCCTTCAGCACCTGGACCTCTCGACCATTGCTCTTGACCGCCACGATGCCGCCCTCATCGATGAAGAAGCCGGCGATGTCGATGGCGCCATTGAGCAACCCGCCGCCGTTGCGCGAGAGGTCCAGGAGCAGGCCTTCGGCTTTCTCCTTCTTTACCTCGGCGAGCAGTTCGCGCAGATCGCGCGAGGCCTGGCGGTCTTCGGAAGAGCGTCCGCCGTAGAAGGAGGGCAGGTCGAGGACAGCGAGCTTGACCTTGCGGGTGGTGTCGCCATCGCCCAATCCGACCCCGTCGGTCGGCACCTCGATCGTCTCGAAGCGCAGGCTTGCCGCCTGCTCTTCGAGGTTGATCTTCTCGCGCACGATGGTGAGGTCGAAGCGCTTGGTGGTTTCGCCCTGGCGCAGAATGGTCAGGTGCACCTTCGTGCCGCGCGTTCCGCGAATCAGACGCACGACATCGCGCAGCGACATGTCGATGATGTCGACGAATTCGCCGTCCTCCTGGGCCACCCCGATGATCTTGTCCTTTGGTTCGAGGATGTCGAGCTGGTCGGCGGCGCCCCCGGGAATGATCTTCTCGACCACCGAGTAGCCGTCACGCGAGGAGAGGGCGACTCCGATGCCTTCGAGGGAAAGACCCATGCCGATCT
>CAJXIC010000399.1 GCA_913054385.1 uncultured Pseudomonadota bacterium | reverse complement strand
GAAGCGGGGAAGAAACGGGGACGTTGTTGCTTTGTTGCTTTCCCGGGGCGGTCGTCCCCGACGACCGACCCGGGAAAGCAACAAAGCAACAACGTCCCCGTTTCTTCAGAGCAGCTCGGCGAAGCGTTTCAGGAGCCGCGTGCCCAGCGGCGCGGGCGCGACGGCCGCGAGTAAGGCGTCGGGGTCGAGCCCCTCTGCTGCGACCGGCGCGCGGCGCTCGCGCAGGTAGCAGCGCATCACGTCCTCGTCGAATTCGGGGTGGAACTGAACCCCCCAGGCGCGTTCGCCCAGCGCGAAGGCGTGGTACGGATCGAGGGCGGTGGTGGCCAGCAGGCGGGCACCGGGCGGAGGCTCGAGCACCGACTCGACGTGGGTCGTGTGCAGCGCCGCGCGCGGCGGCAGCACCGAAAGCAGCGGGTCTTCGGCGTGACCTTCGAAGGCGACCTCGACGGTGCCGATCTCGCGACCGTTCGGGTTGGGCCCGACCGCCGCGCCCGCGGCCCGCGCCAACATCTGGTGGCCGTAACAGATCCCCAGGCACGGCACCTCCGCATCGAGTACAGCGCCGAGCCAATCGATCGCCGCTTCACTCCAGGGCTCGCGGTCGCTCACCATGGCCGCCGAGCCCGTGATCACCACCCCGCGGCAATCCGCAACGGGGGGAAGGGCCTGGCCCTCATCGATCTGCGCCACCGCGACGGGGAAGCCCGGGGGCAGCGCCATCCCCGCGGCGATCCAGGCATCAAAATCGCCGCGCCGCTCGGCCAACGCGGGAAAGGTCGAGCCGGTCTTCAAGATCCACAGAGAGGGTTCGCCCACCGGCGCCTCCTGCTGGCCCCGCCCCAAAGGGTCGCGGCTAGAGGTCCTGGAAGAAGTCGTTGCCCTTGTCATCGACGATGATGAAGGCCGGGAAGTCCTCGACTTCGATTCGGAAGACCGCCTCCATCCCGAGCTCGGGATATTCGAGCACCTCGACCTTCCGGATGCATTCCTGCGCCAGGATCGCGGCGGGCCCGCCAATCGAACCGAGATAGAAGCCTCGGTGCAGGGCGCAGGCGGCGGTCACCTGCTTCGAACGATTGCCCTTCGCCAACGTCACGAAACTGCCACCGTTCTGCATGAAGAGATCGACGTACGAATCCATGCGCCCAGCAGTGGTCGGGCCAAAGGAACCCGAGGCGTGGCCCTCGGGCGTCTTCGCCGGACCGGCGTAGTAGACGATGTGGTCCTTCATGTACTGGGGCAGCCCCTCGCCGCGATCGATTCGCTCGCGCAGCTTCGCGTGGGCGATGTCGCGCGCCACCACGATGGTGCCGCTGAGCGCCAGCCGCGTCTTCACCGGGTACTGGGAGAGTTCCTCACGGATGGCGTCCATCGGCCGATCGAGGTCGATGGCGATCACCTCGGTCGCCAGCTCGTGAGCTGAGGGCTCGGGCAGAAATTTCGCGGGATCGCGCTCGAGGGCTTCGAGAAAGACGCCGTCGCGGGTGATCTTCGCCTTCACCTGGCGATCCGCCGAGCACGAGACGCCGATCCCCACCGGGCAGCTGGCGCCGTGCCGCGGCAGGCGGATCACGCGCACGTCGTGGCAGAAATACTTGCCGCCAAATTGCGCGCCGATCCCGGTTTCGCGCGTCAACTTCAACACCTTTTCTTCGAGATCGCGATCGCGAAAGGCGCGGCCGTGTTCGTTGCCCGAGTCCGGCAGATCGTCGAGGTCGTGGCAGCTCGCGAGCTTCACGGTCTTCAAGTTCGCCTCGGCCGAGGTGCCGCCGATCACCACCGCGAGGTGGTAGGGAGGGCACGCCGCGGTCCCCAGCAGGCGGATCTTCTCGCCCATGAATTCGAGCAGGCGCTCGGGCTCGAGCAGCGCGCGGGTCTCCTGGAAGAGGAAGGTCTTGTTCGCCGAGCCACCCCCCTTTGTCACGAAAAGGAAGTGGTACTCGTCCCCCTCGCCGGCGTAGAGGTCGATCTGCGCGGGCAGGTTCGAGCCGGTGTTCTTCTCGTCGTACATCGAAAGCGGCGCCATCTGCGAGTAGCGCAGATTCGTTTCGGTGTAGGTGCGATGGATGCCGCGCGAGAGCGCCACCGCGTCGTCGCCCCGGGTGAAGACCCGCTGCCCCTTCTTGCCCATCACGATGGCCGTGCCGGTGTCCTGGCACGAGGGCAAGACCATGCCCGCGGAGACGTTCGCGTTCTTCAACATCTCGAGGGCCACGAAGTGATCGTTCTCCGAAGCCTCGGCGTCGTCGAGGATCTGGCTCAGCTGCGCCAAGTGCCGGGTGCGAAAGAGATGCGAGACGTCGTGGATCGCCGCCGCCGCGAGTTCGGTGAGTGCGGCTTCGTCGACCACCAACACCTCCGCACCCTGGAATCGGTCGAGCGAGACCCAGTCGCCGTCGAGACGTCGATAGGACGTTTCGTCGCCGGCATGTTCGAAGAGGGTCTGGTAATGAAAATCGGTCATCGGGGC
>CAJXIC010000398.1 GCA_913054385.1 uncultured Pseudomonadota bacterium | reverse complement strand
TACGAGATGATCTGGTGACTGGAGTTCAGACGTGTGCTCTTCCGATCTCCGCGAACACTTCGACGCGGGCTTCGGCCTGAATGCGGCCTACATAGGCGAGGTCCGCGGGCGCTTCGAAGTCGATCCCGGATCGGTTTCCGCGAGCTGGGTCCGGCATTTTGGCGGGGAAGGCGCCGGCAGCGCGAGCCCGGGCAGCCGATCCGCCGACGCTCCCGACGTGCGCGATCGCCGGTCCTCGGACCTCGATCCCCGCGAAGTCGACCGCCACGCCCGGGTGTTGCGGTTGATCCACGCGTTCCGTGCGCGCGGTCACCGCATTGCCCACAGCGATCCGCTGGGAGAGGACGCGACCTACTTTCCGGAACTCGATCCGGCGCACTACGGCTTCGGAGACGACGACAAGAAACGCCTCTACACCGCGGGCGATCTGCCGGGGGAACGGGTCCAGACGCTCGATCAGATCCTCGGGCGCCTGCGGAAAACCTATTGCGGCGTGATCGGTGTCGAGTTCACCCACGTCCAGGATCCCGGTCGACGCTCCTGGTTGCAGCAGCGCATGGAGGCCACCGAGAACCAGCCCGACCTCGACGCCGCCGAGCAACGCCGCGCCCTCGAGATGATCTCGCGCGCCGAACTCTTCGAGCACTTCCTCCACACGAAATTCATCGGCCAGAAGCGTTTCTCCCTCGAGGGGGCCGAATCGCTCATCGCCGCGCTCGACGTCGTGGTGGAAGATGCCCCGCGCTACGGCATCCGCGAGATCGTTCTCGGCATGACCCATCGCGGGCGTCTCAACGTGCTCTCGAACATCCTGGGGAAATCCTTCGAGGCGATCTTCTCGGAGTTCGAGGACACCGCAGCGCACGATTCGCCCTTCGGCTCGGGGGACGTCAAGTACCACAAGGGTTTCGCCAGCGACCGGCGCGTCCAGAGTGGCGAGCGCGTCCATCTGACGCTCACCTCCAACCCCTCGCACCTCGAGGCCGTCGACCCGGTGGTGGAGGGACGTGCAAAGGCCAAGCAGGTGCGCGCGGGCGACGAGGCGGGACGCAGTGTGTTGCCGCTGATCCTTCACGGCGACGCCGCGTTTGCCGGGCAGGGGATCGTCGCCGAGACCCTCAACCTCTCGCAGCTCGCGGGCTACTGCACCGGCGGAACCCTGCACATCGTCATCAACAACCAGATCGGTTTCACGACGACGCCCGCCGAAGCGCGCTCGACGCTCTATTGCACCGACGTCGCGAAGATGATCCAGATTCCGATTCTTCATGTAAACGCCGATGAGGTCGACGCCGTGATCCATTGCACGCGCATGGCGCTGGCCTACCGCGAGCGTTTCGGCGACGACGTGGTGATCGATCTCGTCTGCTACCGGCGCCACGGTCACAACGAGGGAGATGAACCCAGCTTCACCCAGCCACGGCTCTACGAGAAGATCCGCAAGCGCCCCTCGGTTCGAACGCTCACCCAGGAGCGCCTGGTGGCTTCTGGCGTGCTTTCCCTCGATCAGGCGCTTTCGATGGAGAGCGACCAGAAGGAGCAGCTGAATCAGGCACTGGAGATCATCCAGTCGATCCCCCCGGCGCCGGACGAACCCTACGAGCCGCGCGGTCCCTGGCAGGGGTTCTCGCGCACACGCCCTGCGGGCGATTGTGAGACCGGGGTTTCGCGGGCACAGCTCTCAAAGATTGCCGAAGGCCTCGGGCGGGTCCCCGAAGGTTTTTCGGTCCACCCGAAGCTCAAGAAATTGCTCAAGGCGCGGAGCCGAGCCATCGCCGAAGATTCGCCCGTCGACTGGGGTCTGGGCGAGGCACTGGCCTTCGGCTCACTGCTGCTCGAGGGAAGTGCCATCCGGCTCTCGGGCCAGGACAGTTCGCGCGGGACCTTCAGTCACCGGCACGCGATCCTGGTGGATCAGCAGACGAGCGAGGAGTTCGCACCGCTCGCGCATCTCGATCCCGAGCAGGCGCGCTTCGACTGCTACGACTCGCAGCTCTCCGAAGCCGCGGTCCTCGGCTTCGAGTACGGCTACAGCGTTGCCGAACCGCGGACGCTCACGCTCTGGGAGGCGCAGTTCGGCGATTTCGCGAATGGTGCCCAGGTAATGATCGACCAGTTCATCACCTCGGCCCACGTAAAATGGGGTCGCATGAGCGGCCTCGTGATGCTTCTGCCCCACGGCTTCGAAGGGCAGGGGCCGGAGCACTCGAGTGCGCGGGTCGAGCGTTTCCTGCAGCTGTGTGCCGAAGATGCGCTGCAAGTTGCAAATTGCACCACGTCGGCCCAGTACTTCCACCTACTGCGCCGACAGATGTTGCGAGCCTACCGCGCACCGCTGGTGATCTTCACACCCAAGAGCCTGCTGCGTCTTCCCGCTGCGGCTTCTCCGTGCGAGGATTTCATCAGCGGCCGCTTCCATCCGGTCTTCCCCGACCCCGCTAGTTGGGAAGCGCCCGCAGAGGTCCGCCGAGTTCTTTTCTGTAG
>CAJXIC010000397.1 GCA_913054385.1 uncultured Pseudomonadota bacterium | reverse complement strand
TCGAGGAATTGATCCAGCAGGGCTCCGCCTGATCCGAGGCGACGGTGACGCGACGGGGCGGCGGGCGCTGTCTCGCCGCCAAGGCCCTCACCCCGGACGGGGTGGGGGCCTCGTTGTACCCGGGGACCGCGTCTCTGGTAGGCTCGACAAGCCGATCGCAGCCCGGGCACCGTGGAGGTCTCCATGAACGAAGAGAACCCCGCCATGATCGCCGCGCGCAATTCTTGGCGCTGTGTCCAGGCCGGGGATCGCGAAGGCTGGCTGGCGCTGATGTCGGAAGATGTCTGCATCGAGGACCCGATCGGTGTCGCCCCGACCAACCCCACGGGCGAAGGCGTACGCGGCAAGGCCGCGGTGGGCGAATTCTTCGACAAGAACATCGCCCGCAACGAACTCAGTGTGGAAACCCACGAATCGAGGACGGCGGGTTCGGAGTCGGCGCACGTGCTCACCCTGCGAACCCGCTTCCCCAACGGCACCACCGCCATCGTGCGCGGGCTCTTCACCTACCTCGTCGACGCCGAGGGCCTGCTCACGAACCTCCGCGGCTACTGGGAGATGGACGACATGTCCTTCGAGACGCCGCCGGAGTCGGACGTACCCGCCGAATGAAGCTCGTCGAGTCGATCCGGCGCTCGCTTTACGAAGCCGAACGCGTGGCCGAGGCGACCCGCAACGACGACCGGCTGATCGAGGCCGTGGCGGCCTTCGCCGAACGCGCCGCAACGACTCTCGAAGCCGGCGGGCGGATCCTGGCCTGCGGCAATGGCGGCAGCCTCTCGGACGCGATGCATTTCGCCGCCGAGTGCACCGGGCGCTTCCGCGCCGAGCGCAGCCCGCTCTCGGCCCTCGCCCTCTCGGACCCGGTTGCGATGAGCGCCATCGCCAACGACTACGGGTACGAGGAGGTCTTCGCCCGGCAGGTCGAGGCCCTCGCGCGCCCGGGCGACCTGCTGGTGTTGCTCTCCACCAGCGGCGATTCGCCGAACCTCGTCCGCGCTGCCGAGACCGCGCGCGCGCGCCAGGTCGCAACGGTCGCCCTGCTCGGGCGCGGCGGCGGCAAGCTTCACTCGCAGGTCGATCTTCCTATCGTCGTCCCCGGGGCGACGACCTCGGACAAGGTGCAGGAGGTCCACATCCAACTGCTGCACGCCTGCATCGAAGCGCTGGAAGTGCGCCTCGGGGTCAGCAACCTCTAGCGCGACGAAGCGCTCGCTCGGATCCGCGGCTCGAGGAGCCGTCGCTTCCGCCAGATGCGCGGCGCGAGCTTCGCGGCGTCGAGGTAGCCGGGCAGCACCGCCGGGTCCCGCACCAGCGCGTGGCCCAGTCGCAGCACCTCCCAGCCGGCCAGGAACGGAAGGTTGCGCACCAGGTCGCGCCAGCGTTCGTTCTTCAGAATCTCGAGGTAGTGGTTCTTGAAGGAATGCCGGCGCAGGCTGGCCGCCACCGCAAAGCGGTCGGCACGCTTCCAGCCGCGCAAGTGTATCGCGCGCGCCGCCGGAACGTAGAGCGACTGCATCCCGAGGTTCTGCGCCCGCCAACAGAGATCGGTGTCCTCGTGGTAGATGTAGAAATCCTCGTCGAAGAGTTCACCTTCGATCTCGAGAGTCTCGATGGCCTCGCGGCGCAGGAACAGCGCCGCCCCACTCACGCCCCAGACACTCTCGACCGTGTCGAATTGGCCGGTGTCGCGAGAGTCGCTTCCGCGGTCGCGCGGGCGCCGGTTCCGCGGCAGCGTGATGCCGGCGCTGTCGAGCGTGATGCCGTCCGCACGAACCAGTTTTCCGGTGCCGAGAACCGCTTCAGGGTGTACGTCCATTTCGGGGACGAGGTTCGCAGCGAAGTCCACCTCGAGTTCGACGTCGGCGTTGAGGAGCAGCGCGTAGCGCGTCTCGGGGGCGTGTTCCGCGATCAGCGCGAGGCAGCGATTGGACGCCGCCGCGTAACCCACGTTCGGTACCGCCTGCCAGACACTCGACGGATAAAGGCTGCGCACCGTCTCCGCCCGATCGGACTGGCCTTCGAGATCCATCACGAAGATCCCGCGCGGCGGGAGCGACTGCGCTTCGACGCTCGCCAGGCAGCGGTCGAGCAGCTCGTAGCTCTGGTAGTGGACGATTCCGACGGCGTAGTCTGCGCTGGCCGCGGGGCTGGCTCCGCTCACTCGCGTACCTCCGCCGGCGGCGCGGCGTGGGGTTCCCTCTCCGGCGCTTCGTCGGGCGCACCGGGTTCACTGGGCTCGGTCGACTCGTCGGACCCGTCGGGGGCTGTCGGGAGCCAGTCCATTCCGAGCTTCCAACCGCCGCCGAGGGCGCGGTAGAGATCCACCACGGCCTTCAGTTCGTCGTAACGCGCTTGCGCAAGGTCGAAGAGAGCGGGGTAGAGATCCTGCTGGGCCTCGAGCACTTCGAAGTAACTCGCGAGCCCCTCCCTGTAGCGCAGCAAGGACAGCCGAACCGATTCCTCGAGTTGCGCCGCCTGGCGT
>CAJXIC010000396.1 GCA_913054385.1 uncultured Pseudomonadota bacterium | reverse complement strand
ACGAGGCCCGGGAAGTCTTCGCCGACGACGCGGCGATTGCCACGAAACTCGAGCCCCTCTCGCGCCTTGGCCTGGGATACCTGCGCCTGGGCCAACCCCTCTCGACACTCTCGAGCGGCGAGCAGCAGCGGCTGCGGCTGGCCCTCGGGCTCGCCGCCGACCCGCGCGATCGCCTCTTCGTGCTCGACGAGCCGACCACGGGGCTCCACGCGGCCGACGTTGCCGTCCTACTCGAAGCCTTCGACGCTTTGATCGCCAGCGGGGGGCACGTCGTCGTCGTCGAGCACAACCTCGACGTGGTTCGACACGCCGACTTCGTGATCGACCTGGGGCCCGAGGGCGGGCCCGGGGGAGGGCGCATCGTGGCCCAGGGCACGCCCCTCGAGGTCGCCCGGGTGGAGGCCTCGCACACCGGCGCCGCGCTGCGCGCCGCTGGCGTTTAGCGAAACGTCCCCGTTTCCGTTCGTTTCCCCGCTTCCGCGGGCCGCTTCTCGTCAGCGGTTTGCGCGCGTCCGCTGGGCCTCGCGGCGCATTCCGAAGATCAGCTTGTCGTGGTGCCGACGGAGTTCGCGGTGGAGTTTTTCGAGGGCGCCGTCGACGGCAGCCCGGGGCCGGTTGTCGCGTGCGTGGGAGGCGAAGCGGGTGCTGCGACCACTCACGTGGGCGTGGACCTCGACTTCACCGGCTTGCATCGCGAGTTGCACCTCGAAGTGGTTGGCCTCGGGAAACTCCTGGGCCAGGGCACCGCAACGGGTTTCGATCACCTCCTCGAGTTCTGAATCGTGCTCGACATCCTTGTATCGGATTGCCACTGCTTGCGTTGCGCTCATTGCCGTCTCCTTTTCGTGCGACCCGTGGGACGCGGTTCATCGGCTTACCCATGTGGAGGCCAGGCACGCGACGAGAGTTCTGTCAAGAGACGCCGCGCGCGATTTCAGCTGTGAAGCAGGCCCTCCGCGATGATGAGTTTCCGGACCTCGGTGGTGCCGGCCCCGATCTCGAGGAGCTTGATGCCCCGGTAGAGCCGGTTGATTTCGGTTTCCCAGATGTAGCCGCTGCCGCCGAAAATCTGCAGCGCGTGGTCGAGCACGCCATTCAGTGAATCGGCGGCGTAGAGCACCGAGGTGGCAGAGAGGGTGTGCACCCAGCCGCGTCCGCCTTCGCCCGGCGGCAGATCGTTCAGCCGCGCCAGCGCGTGGTGGGTGTAGGTGCGCATGGTCTCGACCAACACATGCATGTCGGCGATGCGCGACTGGATCATCTGAAAGTTGGCGATGGGCTGGCCGAACTGTTCGCGCTGCTGTGCATATTCGACCGATATTTCGAGGGCGCGCTCGGCCATGCCCACGGCGATGGCCGCAATGGTGGCGCGTTCGAGATCGAGGCCGCTCATCAGGCACTCGACGCCGGCGTTCTCTTCGCCCAACCGGTTGGCCACCGGCACGAGGCAGTCGTCGAAGACCAGCTCGGTGGTCTGGGAGCCCCGAAAGCCCATCTTGACCAGCTTCTGGGCCACGCTGACCCCGGGCGAGTCCATCGGCACCACGAAGGCCGAGATGCCGCCGGCGCCGGCTGCCAGGTCGGTCTTGGCATAGAGCAGTGCCAGGTCGGCCACCGAGCCGTTGGTGATGAAGAGCTTGCGGCCGCGAATCCGGTAGTGGTCGCCTTCGCGCACCGCGGTGGTCGCCATGCTGCCGATGGCGTCTGAGCCGGCTCCGGGCTCGGTCAGCGCCAGGCAGCCGATGGCCGAGCCGTCGCACAAAGGTGGCACGAAGCGCTCGCGCTGCTCCTTGTTGCCGTTGCGCAGGATGTTGTTCATGCACAGGTTCTCGTGGGCCACCCACGAGAGCCCGAGCGCGTGGTTCCAGCGCGAGATCGCTTGCAGCACCAACCCACTGGCGAAGAGATCGAGCCCGGCACCGCCGAGTTCGGGGGGGGCCGTCACCCCCAGAAAGCCCTGCTTGCCGAGGGCCCGGAAGGCCGCGTCGGGCCACCACTCTTCGTCGTCCATGCGCCGGGCCAGCGGCGCCAACTGTTCGCGGGCGTAGCGGTCGGCGCTGTCGAGCAACTGCGCCTGTTCGTCCGTGAGGTGCGTGGCGGTCATCGGCGCCTCGCCTGGGTCCGCTCGAGGGAGTCGGCTGCAATCCAACGCTGCTCCGTACTCTCGACCCCGCGCACCACCTGACCCGACCTCATGGGGAGAGGATACCGCAGTGGGGCGGGATTCCTTGGATGGCTGTTGTGCACCGGCGGAGGGGCCTGACGTTGGCGGAAGCGGACGGGAATCGAACCCGCTGGGTAGCGCCCTAAGTCCTCGGAATCCCTCGCGACACATCGCCCGAAGGTGTGTATCCGGTGTGTATCCAGAGCGGGGATAGAGCCGGGCGTGCACCTCGGCCGCCACCTTAGAGATTCGCGCGCGGGTTCGTACTCAGAAGGTTCCGAGCAGGACGGCTAGCTGCTGCGAACCCGCCGCCGCATCCCCCACCCCGCAAGGCC
>CAJXIC010000395.1 GCA_913054385.1 uncultured Pseudomonadota bacterium | reverse complement strand
CGTCCCAACTGGTTGCGCATCAGCATCAGCAGGGTGCCCGGGGCGACCTCGGTCCCGCTGCTGGTGGCGGCACTCGGCCCCGTGATGCTGAAGCTCGCCGGCCGCATGAGCGACGGCACCATTACCTGGATGACCGGCCCGAAGACCCTCGCGGACCACATCATTCCGAAGATCTCGCAGGCGGCGTCCGCAGCCGGGCGCCCGGCGCCGCGCGTGGTCTGCGGCCTTCCGGTCCTGGTGGCGCGCGACGTCGCGGCGGCCCGGGAAACGATCTCGAAGGCGCTCGCGATCTACGGAACCCTGCCCTCGTACCGCGCCATGCTCGACCGCGAGGGTGCAGCCGCGCCCGGCGACGTGGCAATCTGCGGCGACGAGGCCCACGTCGAAGCGGCGCTCGATCACCTGGCCGAAATCGGCGTCACCGATTTCAACGCCTTCATCGTCCCGGTCGAGGAGGGTGCCTTAGAGCGCACCGAGGCGCTGATCCGTGCGCGTGCCGGAGCGTCCCATTGAGCGAAGACGCGGTGCTCTACGCGTCTGCGGATGGCGTGGGCGAGATCACGCTCAACCGTCCCGGGAATCGCAACAGCATGACCGAGGACGTGCTGGAGGGCTTGCAGGCCGCCATCGAAAAGCTTCGCGCCGACGGCGATCTGCGCTGCGTGATCATCACCGGGCGCGGCCGAAGTTTTTGTGCTGGGGCGGATTTCAAGAGCGGCGCGCAGCGGGGGGGCGAGGGGCTGGCCCCGCACGAACGTTCGATGGCGATGTACGAACCCTTCCTCGGCGTGCTCGAGATCGAGGTCCCGGTGATCGCGGCGATGCAGGGCCACGCGGTCGGCGGCGGGCTCGGGCTCGCCATCGTCTGCGACCTGCGGGTGGCGAACGAGTCCGCGCGTTACGGCGCAAACTTTACGCGCCTCGGCTTGCATCCCGGGATGGCGACGACCTACATCCTGCCGCGGCTGGTGGGGTTGCCGCGCGCGGCCGAGTGGCTTTTTACCGGGCGCCTCATGAGCGGGGCCGAGGCCGCCGAAGCCGGGCTGGCGAACTACGCCTGTTCGGGGCCGGATGCTGTGCTCGAAAAGGCGCGCGAACTCGCGCGCGAGATCGCGTCGGCGGCACCGCTGGCGGTGCGCTGGACGAAAAAGTCTCTCTACCGCGGCATCGACTGGGATCCGCGCAGCGCCGCGGAGTTCGAGGCCCACGCCCAGTCGCGAACCCTCGAAACCTCGGACGCGAAGGAGGGCATCGCAGCGCTCCTTGAGAAGCGCGACCCGGTGTTTCAGGGTCGTTAGCAAGGCGACGTTCGCACGAGGAGTCGCCCACAAACGCCATGCAAGAAATCGAAACCGCTCGCGGATGGATCGAGGCCAGTCGCCGCATCGTGGTGCTGACCGGCGCGGGGATCTCGACGGATTCGGGGATTCAGGACTTTCGCGGACCCAAGGGCCTGTGGACGAAGAACCCGGCCGCCGAGAAGATGGCCTCGATCGAGCACTACCTGGGCGACCCCGCCGTGCGCCGCGCGGCCTGGCAGAACCGGCTGCACTCTCCGGCGTGGCAGGCGAAACCCAACGCCGGGCACTTCGCCGTGGCCCAGCTCGAACGGCTCGGCAAGCTCGAGGCGCTGATCACCCAGAACGTCGACGGTCTCCACCAGGCGGCGGGCAACTCGGCCGAGAAGGTGATCGAAATCCACGGCACGATTCACGAGGTGAGCTGCCTCAAATGCGGTGATCGCGCTCCGATGGAGCGCGCGCTCGAACGCGTGCGCGCGGGCGAAGAGGATCCGCCGTGTCGCAGTTGCGGGGGCATCCTCAAGTCCGCGACGATTTCGTTTGGGCAGTCCCTGATCGAGGAAGACCTTGCGCGCAGCCAGCGCGTCGCCGAAGACTGCGACCTGCTGCTGGCGGTGGGCAGCACGCTGGGGGTCTACCCGGCGGCAGGCGCGGTGCCGATCGCCCAGCAGGCGGGCGCACGCATCGTGATCCTGAACGCCGAGCCGACCGAACTCGACCACCTCGCCGACGTGCTGCTGCGCGGATCGATTAGCCAGATTCTCCCGCAGTTGGTCGCCGCAGCGCAGTGAAGCGCGCGCTCCGCATGGTCGCCGGTTTTGCGGCGGCACTCGCACTCGCGATGTTCGGTCTCGACGCCGCGGCGCATCTCGAATCGGTCCAGGGTTTTCTGCGCGCGAAGGCCCAGGCGGAGCTGGGCCCCGGGGTGCACTTCGAGCACGTTTCGCCCGACTTCTGGCCGGGCCTGGGGGTGGCGCTCGAACACGTTCGGATCGAAGGAGCCGAAGCCGGTGGGGTCGACCTTCTGCGCGCGCGGGAGGTGGGCCTTGTCTTCCGCTGGTCCGCGCTTCTCGAGGGCCGGGTCGAACTCGGCGAGCTGACCTTCGAGGGGGCGGCGGTGCACCTGGTGGTGGCCCCCGACGGCTCGCTCGATGGTCTGGGGGTCGTGGCGAGCCTGGTCGGTGACGTGGGCGAATCCGGC
>CAJXIC010000394.1 GCA_913054385.1 uncultured Pseudomonadota bacterium | reverse complement strand
TCCGGCGGGGCCCTGCTCGGCGACCGGATCCGGCTGAATGCGATCCACGGAGGTCGGGTTTTCGTGCGCTCGCTGGCCACCCGCAAGGCGCACCGTGCGCTTTCCGAGGCGGTTGCGGACGCGATTCGGGTCGTGCAGGCCGCCGGTTTTGACCTGGTGTTGGTAGAGACGGCGGGGATCGGCCAGAGCGACTCCGAGATCGTCGACCGCGTCGACGCCTCGGTCTACGTCATGACCCCGGAGTTCGGGGCGCCTTCGCAGCTCGAGAAGATCGACATGATCGAACTCGCAGACTTCGTGGTGTTGAACAAATTCGACCGCCCTGGAGGTGCGGACGCGCTGCGCGACGTGCGGAAGCAGTGGCGACGAAACCGCAGCGCGGTGGCATCGTCGGCTGTGGGCAATATTGCGGATGACGCGCTGCCCGTGTTCGCAACCGTGGCGCGTGATTGGCGCGACTCGGGGATGGACCGCTTCCATCGGGCGTTTGCTGCAAAAGCGGTCGAACTCGGCGCGAGTGCCCTTGCGACCTTGCCCCGCGATGTTTCGAGGCGGGACGCGGAGGAAGCGCTGCTCCCGACCGAGCGCGTTCGCTACCTGGCCGAAATCGCCGAAGCCGTTCGGGGCTACCACGCTGAAACGGCGGACTGGGCGCAGGCCGCTTCCCGGGCGGACGGCCTGGCACGGGCGCAAGAAGCCATCTCGGGCGACGTCTCGATCAAGGCCGCCGCCAGCGACGCCTGGTCGGCGCTCGCGCCCGAAGCGCGGGCCGGGATCGCGGGCTGGGACGCGCTCTTGGCGCGCTACCAGACCGAGGACCAGGCCTACACGGTGCGCGATGTCGAGACCAAGGCCCGGAATCACAGCGCAACAATGGCGGGCACCGCCGTCCCGCGGGTTGCGTTGCCGAACTTGCGCGACTGGGGTGATCGCCTGCGGTTTTTGCGGAACGAAAACGTCCCGGGCGCTTTTCCGTTCACCGCCGGCGTCTTCCCGTTTCGGCGCCGGGCCGAGGACCCCGCCCGGATGTTCGCCGGGGAGGGGGGGCCCGAGGCCACCAACCGACGCTTTCACCTGCTGGCGGCGGGGCAGCCCGCGGCGCGGCTCTCGACCGCCTTCGACAGCGTCACCCTCTACGGCTGCAATCCCGACCGGCGTCCGGATATCTACGGAAAGATCGGCAACTCGGGGGTTTCGGTCTGCAGCCTCGATGACGCGAAGAAACTGTACTCGGGCTTCGATCTCTGCGATCCGAAGACTTCGGTTTCGCTGACGATCAACGGGCCGGCACCGACGGTTCTGGCCTTCTTCTTGAATGCCGCAATCGATCAGCAGGTCGAGCGACATCTCGTTGAGAGCGGGGAACTCGAGGCGGTGCGGGCGCGCTTCGAGGAAGAAACGGGCACAGCGCTGCCGGGCTACGAAGGCCCGCTGCCCGAGGGTCACGACGGGCTGGGTCTCGGTCTGCTGGGCATCCCGGGGGATTTCGCGGTCTCCGGCGAGGTCTACGAGGCGATTCGGGCCGACGTGCTGCAGCGGGTTCGGGGTACGGTGCAGGCGGACATCCTGAAGGAAGACCAGGCCCAAAACACCTGCATTTTCTCCACCGAGTTCTCGCTGAAGGTGATGGGGGACATTCAGGAATACTTTGTCGCGAAGGGTGTCCGCAACTTCTACTCGGTTTCGATCTCGGGTTATCACATGGCGGAAGCCGGGGCGAACCCGATCACGCAACTCGCCTTCACCCTCGCCAACGGCTTCACCTACTGCGAGCACTACCTCGCGCGCGGGATGAAGGTGGACGATTTTGCGCCCAATTTCTCGTTCTTCTTCTCGTCGGGGCTCGATGCGGAGTACAGCGTGATGGGCCGAGTGGCGCGTCGCATCTGGGCCGTAGGGATGCGCGAGCGCTACGGAGCCAGGGAGCGCAGCCAGAAGCTCAAGTATCACATCCAGACGTCTGGACGTTCGCTGCACGCCCAGGAGATGTCCTTCAACGACATCCGCACCACGCTGCAGGCGCTGACCGCACTGCAAGACCAGTGCAACAGCCTGCACACCAACGCCTTTGACGAAGCTGTCACCACACCGACCGAGGCTTCGGTGCGTCGCGCGTTGGCGATCCAGTTGATCCTCCAGCGCGAATTCGGTCCGCAGCAGAACGAGAACCCGCTGCAGGGCTCCTACTTCAGCGAGACACTCACCGATGCGGTGGAGGAGGCGGTGCTTGCCGAGTTCGAGCGCCTTTCGGAGCGCGGCGGCGTGCTGGGGGCGATGGAAAGCCTGTATCAGCGGGGCCGCATCCAGGACGAGAGCCTGCTCTACGAATCGAAGAAACACTCGGGAGAGATCCCGATCGTCGGCGTGAACACCTTTCTTGACAGCGGCGCTACGCCTCTGGAGTTGGCCACACCGGAGTTGCGGCGCTCGGACGACGCGGCGAAAGAGGCGCAGCTCGCCGCATTGGCGAGCTTCGAGGCGCGCTGGAACGCCGAGGTCGAGGTTGCGCTCGAAGCC
>CAJXIC010000393.1 GCA_913054385.1 uncultured Pseudomonadota bacterium | reverse complement strand
TCCGAGGCGGGGTTCTGTGCCTCGTGCGCCGCGAGTGCCGCCCAGGGGGGACCGCGGACGCAGCAGTCACCTTGGGTGCCAACCGCGATGAAAGCGGATTCGACCGAGCGGTCGCGCGAGGCGAATCGGGCCGAATGAATCCGACCCACCGGGGAGACTCGAAGAAGTCGATGCGAAGCGCAGGCACAACACGCGGAACGCGGCGGGGCAAGGCCGTGGTCGCCGTTGCGGCGGGAGTCCTCGCGGCCGGTGTATGGGGCGCCCTGCAAGCCTCCGCGCGCGAGGCCGAGCCCACCGGCACTCCGCAAGTTGCGACCAGCGTCTGTGATGCCCAGCGCCTGAAGGCGTTGAAGGAGCAGGATCCCCACCTGTCCATCGAGATTCCCGCCGAGTTCAACCAGCAGTGGCCCTCGCTCGCGGCCTGCGAGTCGCACGAGGCGGCCTGGGACCCGGATGCGCCGGGCCCGATCCAGCCGATTCCCTTCAGCCACAAGCACCACGCGGGCGAGTTCGGCATCGACTGCCAGTACTGCCATTCGGGGACCGATCGCTCGCGCGCCGCCGGCGTGCCCTCGGTCCAGGTCTGCATGGGTTGTCACTCCCAGTTCCCGGCCAGCTACGACGAACTCGAGGGGATCCAGATCCTCAAGCAACATTGGGAAGAGCAGAAGCCCATCGAGTGGAACCAGATCTACCGCCTGCCCGAGCACGTGAAGTTCCGGCACAACCGCCACGTCGCCGCGGGCATCGACTGCCAGCGCTGCCACGGCCCGGTGGAGAAGATCGACAAGCTCTACCTCGTGCCCGACACCTTCTGGTGGTACGGCGTACCGGTGAAGAAGCCGGAAATGGGCTGGTGCATCGAGTGCCACCGCCAGAACGATCAACAGGCTTCGCAGGACTGCCTGACTTGTCACTACTAAGACCCTCGCGCAGCGCGAGAGGATGGACCCATGCCTGAACTCAATCGTCGTCATTTCATCAAGCTCGTCGGCCTCTCGGCCGGCGCGGCGGCGGCGGCGGGTTGTGCAGACCCGGTCGAGAAGCTCGTCCCCTACGTGATCCAGCCCGAGGTGATCACTCCGGGTATCGCGGTGGAGTACGCCTCGACCTGCACCGAGTGCCCGACCGGCTGCGGTCTGCGCGTGCGCACCCGCGAGGCCCGTCCGATCAAGCTCGACGGCAACCCCGAGCACCCGATCAACGCCGGCGCTCTGTGCCCGCGCGGCCAGGCCGCGATCGCGCGCCCCTATCTGCCCCAACGCTTCGCCGGTCCGCGCCGCCAGGGACGCGACGGCAACTCCCAGCCGGTCCCCTGGCAGGAAGCACTCGCCGCCGTGGGGGCGAAGATCCAGGCCGACGGCGCACGCACCGCCATCCTCGGAGGCCAGGTCGGCCCGACTCTTTCGGGAGTGATCGACGGCTTCGCAGCAGGCGTGGGCGGTGCCGAGCGCGTGGTCTACGAGCCCTTTGCCTACGAAGCGCTGCGCGAAGCCTCCGAGTGGGTTTTTGGTTTGCGCGCGATCCCGGTCTTTGATCTCACCGAGACCGATCTGATCGTCGACTTCGGTTCGAACTTCATGGAGGGCGGGCCCTCACCGGTCGAATTGATGCGCCAATTCGCCGCGGCTCGCGACCTTGCGAAGCACCCGAACGGCGGCGCGCGGCTGGTTTCGATCTCGCCGCGGCTGACGCTCACCGGGGCCAACGCCGACGAGTGGCTGGCACCGAAGCCGGGCTCCGAGGGGCCCCTCGCCCTGGCGCTGGCCGCCATCCTGCACCGCGGGGGCATGCGCGCGGGCGGCGACACCGCTGCTGTGGCGCAACTCCTTTCGGGTGTCGATGCGAAGGCCGTGGCCGCCGAAGCGGGCCTCGAAGCCGGCCAACTCGAAGGCCTCGCCAATCGTCTCGCCCACGCGAAGAATGCGGTGGCGCTGCCCCCGGGCGTGGCCGCAACCACCGCGAACGCGACCTCCGCTGCAGCCGCGGTGCTGCTCCTCAATGCCATCCTCGGTGCCAACGGCCGGGCGATGACGCTGCCCGCCAGCGACGTAGCGGGTGCCCCGGCGCCGCTTTCCGAGGTGCTGGCGCTGGTCGAGAAGATGAAGGCCGGCGCGATCGACGTGCTGGTGATCCATGACGCCAACCCGATCTACTCGCTGCCGGCCTCCGCCGGTTTCGAGGCGGCTCTCGCCAAGGTGGGAACGGTGGTTTCCACCGCGACGTTGCCCGACGAGACCTCGGTGAAAGCCGACTGGGTCCTGCCCCAAAGCGCCTCGCTCGAATCCTGGGGCGACGCCGAGCCGCGCCCGGGGATTCGCTCGATCCAGCAGCCGACCCTGCGTCCGCTCCACGACACCCTCGAGTTGGGGGATCTCTTCCTCGAACTGGGCCGTGCTGCCGGCGCCAGCGACACGCCCGAGGGCTCGTTCCGCGAGGTGGTGCAGGCCGCCTGGTCCGACACCGATTTCCGGCTCGCCCTCGCGAAGGGCGGCGTCTTCAACGCGGCGGCTCCGGCCAACGTGAGCGTGGGTGC
>CAJXIC010000392.1 GCA_913054385.1 uncultured Pseudomonadota bacterium | reverse complement strand
GCGGACGCCAGGTGTCACCCACGTGGAGCGCGAAGACAGGGTCGCTGCGCTCGCGGGCCCGGGCCTCGAACGGCGAGTAGACCGCCGCGGGCATGGCCTCTACGTTGGGAGCGAACCGGGGAGGACGCGGCATCGCGCGCGAGTATGGCGCGAAGCCCGCTGCGCGGCATCCCGCGCGGCGCACTCAGGCTTCGTCGAGGAGCGCTGCGTAGCCCTCGCGAAAGCTCGGATACTCGAAAGTAAAACCACTTTCGAGAAGAAGCGCGTTGCGACAGCGCTTGCTACCGGCGCGCCGAGGGGTCGCGCTCTCGTCGCGGCGCGCGCGGGTTGGCGGCGCAACCTCCAGGCGTTGGGCCAACCAGCCGAACACCGCCTCTTCGGCCGCGGGTTCGCAATCGACTCCGAGGTAGAGAGGCGCCGGCGCGTCGAGGGCGATCAGGTGGGCGATGGCCCGGGCCGCGTCGTCGCGGTGGATGCGGTTGGTGTAGTGCGGGTCGCCCGCCGGGATCGACGCGCGACCCGAGCGCACGTTTTCGATCAGCCGCGTGCGCCCGGGGCCGTAGAGACCGCCGAGGCGCAGCGAGCTACCCGGAACATCGGCGGCGGCGAGCAACTTCTCGGCGAGCAATAGGATCTCGCCAGTCTTGCGCGTGGGGTGCGTCGGCGAAGCCTCGTCGACCCACTCGCCGCGCTTCTGCCCGTAGACCGAAGTGGAAGAAACGAAGAAGACCCGGCGCGGCTGCGAACCGCTGCGCGTCAGGGCACGCAGCAGATTCGACAAACCGTCGAGGTAGACGCCGCGGGTGACGTCCTCGGCCGAGGCGCCGGCCGCCAGCCGGGGCGCCGCGGCGTGCACCGCGAAATCGATCTCGCCCGGGAGCGCCGCCGCCAGCGCGTCGGGCTGCCCCAGATCCCCCGCGATCCACTCGAAGCCCGCGTCGAGGTCCGGCACCTCGCGCCGCAGGCCGAAGACCGTGTGGCCTTCGCCCGCCAGTCGGCGAGCCAGTTCGCATCCCAGGTAGCCACAACCGGCGATCAAGATTCGCGCCATCGGCGGGCATCTTGCCGCAGGTCGCCTCGCGCCGCCGGGCTGGGGGTGTTGACGGCGCTGCTGACGTTGGCCGGGTGGCGGCGCGGCGGGGGCTGACGGGGCGGCGACGACCGGCGGCGCGGCGAATGGCCCGAGCGAGGGATAAACTGCGCGCGTGACGGCATTCGCGCTTTCGTTGGCCTTCTGGATCTTTCTGTGGGCGAGTTCGGTGGCGCTGTTTCCCGTGGCGCTCGCAGTGTGGGCGCTCACCGCGCCCTTTGACCGGCGCAAGGTCATCCTGCACCGCTTCACCTGCTTCTGGGCCTCGCTCTACACCTGGCTCAACCCGGCCTGGCGGGTCACGATCGAGGGCCGTTCGAAGATCGACCCCCGGCAGCCGGTGGTCTTCGTCTCGAATCACCTCTCCTCGCTCGACATCCTGGTGCTCTTCCGGCTCTTCACGCACTTCAAGTGGGTCTCGAAGATCGAGAACTTCCGGCCCCCCTTCATCGGCTGGAACATGTCGCTCAATGGCTACATCCCGGTCGTACGCGGGGACAAACAGAGCGTCGTGCGGATGATGGGGCGGTGTCGGCAGGCGCTCGCAGGGGGCTCCTCGATCATGATGTTCCCGGAAGGCACGCGCTCTCCCACCGGGCGCCTGCGCGATTTTCGATCCGGCGCTTTCGCCATCGCCCAGGACGCGGGCGTGCCGCTGCAGCCGTTGGTGATCACGGGCAGCAGCGACGCGCTGCCGAAGAGCGGGCTGGTGATCAGCGGCAAGCACCGCATCCACGTGCGCGTACTCGATGTTGTTCCCCCCGAGGCCTTCGGCGATCGCAGCAGCGAAGAACTCGCAGCGTGGGTGCGCGAACGCATCGCAGCCGAACTTCCGACTGAAACGACGTAGCCCCTCTGGCGAGAACCGCGCGAGCGGCGGCCCAAACGCATCCGGTGCGCAGCTACGGGGGATGCGCGGAAAATCCTTTCCGCGGCGTGGCCCGACAAGGCGATCCTTCCTACCCACCGCCCGACACTTCAGCGTGCGAACTGCCGACTGCCCGCGCACTCCAAGAAAAAGTTTTCGCTTCGACCCCTCGAGGCCAGTTTTTCCTTCCCTCGAACGCGAGTGCGCTGTAACGTAGGAACCGTTTGCGAACCCAGGCGAATGTTGTTGTAGCTGACGAAAGCGGAGGTGGATGCAATCGTGACGACTCGCGAAGCGTTCCAGTGGATCGAGCAGGTGGAAGCCAACGTCTTCCACAACGAAGACGAAACCCCCGAGAACGCCTGGGTCGCCGTGGTGCGCGCACCCGCGAATGTGATCGGTGCCACCGACCACGTCATCCTGGCCTTTGGAAAGACCTTCGTCGAGGCAACCAGCTCCGCCGAGGACCAGTGGCAAGACTACTGGTCAACGCTGAGCCGCTGGCACTGAGCAGAAGCGGGGAAGAAACGGGGACGTTGTTGCTTTCCCGGGTCGGTCGTCCCCGACGACCGACCCGGGAAA
>CAJXIC010000391.1 GCA_913054385.1 uncultured Pseudomonadota bacterium | reverse complement strand
TCCCGGTGGCTGACTTGCCGCAAGCGGTTGCCGCCGGACTGCGACTTCATTTTCATCGGGATCAGTGCCCCGGCCCGTGGATCGAAAACCGAACTATGATATCATTTCGATATCATATGCCGCGAAAGGTCCGCCAGTTGATCGCCGAACTGAAAGCCGCGGGGTTCATCGACCGCGGTGGACGTGGCAGTCACCGAAACTTTCTCCATCCAAAGGGCGTGCGTCTGACCCTGAGCGGCCATCCGGGGGCCGACGCGAAAGCCTATCAAGAACGCGAAGTCGCGCGCACCCTCGAGCGCTTGAAGGACGATGGGAAATGACGAAATGACCAAAATGACGAAGAAGGAAATCCGACGCGCCGCTGCCCGCTACGCCAAGTACGTCGAATGGAGTGACGAGGACCAGTGCTTCATCGGGCGGTGTCCTTCGCTCTTCGAGGGCGGCCTCCACGGACGCGAGGAGGCCAGTGTCTACCGTGAAGTTTGCGAGACCGCCGAAGAATGGGTCGGAACGCTCCTCGCCGATGGCACCGACCTTCCCCGGGAGCGCTCCGTGCGCGACTACAGCGGCCGCTTCCTCGTGCGGATCGATCCCGCCCAGCACCAGCGGCTCGCGCTCAAGGCCCAACTTGGCGGCAAGAGCCTCAACGCCTGGGTCGTGGACGCGCTTTCGAAGGCCTGAGCTTCGCGTGGGTCTCGCCGCCGCGCCTGCGCACCGCTCAGGTGTGGCTCACCAGGCTCAAGTAGCGCGGTGCGTGCGGATGCGCGGCTCTACCTTGGGCCAGATGTCGCGCCGTGCCTTGCGCAGATCGAATTCCAGCTGGAGACCGAGCCAGAGTTCGGTCGTTCCCGCCTACCCGAGCACTCGAAGGCGCGAAGACCTCGGCCTCAACCCGCGCGCAGGGCCTTGGCGATCTCGCCCCAGCGCGGCAGGTTGCCGGGGTTGTTGCGCAGGTCGTCCATCGAGAGGTAGGAGACGATGCGCGTGGCCATGCCCTGGTAGCGGTCGCGCAGGGCGTCGGCCATGTCGTCCCAGCGGGCCGCCAGTGTGAAGTGCGAGAGGATCTCGTCGCTGATCGTGCTGGCCATGCCGCCGATGTCGCCGGCCTTCATCAGTCGGTCGAGTCGTTCGCCGGTGCCCTCGAAGCCGAGATCGTCGAACTGGAAGGCGTAGTTCCGAGTCGATCCGTAGAAGGCGACCTGGGTGCGCGCCACCTGGGTGGCGCGTGCGCGCTCCTCGGGGCTGTCGCCCGGGATCGCGAAGACCGGGATGATGAGATCGATGTCCTCCGCCTTGCGGCTCGCCTTCGCCGCCCCCGCGGCCACCGCCGGAAGCAGACGCTTCTCGAGGTAGGGAAGCGAGTGCAGGGGGTGGACGTGGATGCCGTCGCAGAGTTCGCCCGCCACCCGGCACATCAGCGGGCCCACCGCGGAGATGTCGATCTTCACGTCTTCGAAGTCGTGGCGCGTGGGCGCCCAGGCCCCGGGCAAGAGGCTGAGCGAGTAGTAAGGGCCCTCGTGGAACAGCTTCTCCTCGCCGCGGAAGGCACGAATGCACGCCTTCACGGCGCCGACGTAGTCGCGCATGTGCGGGGCCGGCTTGTCGAAGACCGCGCCGTAGCGGCGTTCGACGTGGGGCTTGATCTGGCTGCCGAGACCGAGCCGGAAACGCCCCTCGGTGTTCTGCGCCATTTCCCAGGCGACCTGCGCCGAGATCATCGGGCTCCGAGGGAAGGCCACGGCGATGCCGGTGGCGAAGTGGAGGCTCGGGGCCGCGGTGGCGGCGGCCTGGATCATCATCCAGGGCACGCTCCCCGCCTCGGTGAAGAGCATCCCCGAAAAGCCCGCGCCTTCGAGCTGCGTGGCGAGTTGGGCGCTCTCCTTCCAGCTGAGTCCGCCGGTCATCAGGTCAAATTCCAATTCGATTCTCCTCTTCGCGCACACCCGCAGCGGGCCCGCGAGCCTGCAATGGGATCAGTCGAAGGTCGCGACACCCTGGTCGAGGACTACGACGCCGTCCTGGTTCTTGGTCTGGAACAGCGCCTGGTTGCCGTCGACCCAGATCGACACTTCGAGATCGTCGCCCGGCATCACGGGCTTCGAGAAACGCGCGTCCATGCTCCTAAAGCGAGCGGGGTCGCTGCCGCAGAGGGAGTGCAGCAGCGCCCGCCCGGTGAAGCCGTAGGTGCAGAGGCCGTGAAGGATCGGTCGCGGAAAGCCTCCCAACTTCGCGAAGGAGGGATCGGAGTGGAGCGGGTTGCGATCGCCGGAGAGTCGGTAGACCAACGGCTGGTCGAGGCGCGTTTTGTAGTGCACCTGGTGGTCGGGGGCGCGGTCGGGTCGGCTCCAGGCGGGGGACGGTCCGCGCTCGCCGCCGAAGCCGCCTTCGCCGCGGAGAAAGGCCGTCATCGTGGTGCGAAACAGCGGCTTTCCGGTGGCTACGTCGACCGACTCGGAGACCATCTCGGCCACGGCGGCCTTGCCCTCGCCCTTGTCCCAGATCGCGGCGATCCGACCGGTGCTCTCGATCTCGCCCTCTGTCGG
>CAJXIC010000390.1 GCA_913054385.1 uncultured Pseudomonadota bacterium | reverse complement strand
ACCGCGCCCTCGACGTCGAGAAGGGCCACATCCTCGTCGGCGAGACACCCGGCCCGAAGCCGGTCACGGCCAAGTTGAGCCGTCCGGGCGAGTAGACCCTCGAAGCGCAGAGGCGTGCCCCTCCGCAGCTGGTGCGGTCGTCGGCTCAGTGGTAATATAGAGGGGTTCCAATTACCGTCCGCTTCTACCCCCGCCAACCCTCGGCACCCCCGCGCGAGCTCCGATGCAACGCCCCCAACTCCTGGTTCCGCCGCTTCGCACGCACGTCGATCCGAAGAAACCCGAGTTTCGGGCGAACCGCGAAGCGATGCTCGAGAAGCTCTCCAAGATCGACGAACTCCTCGACGAAGCCGCGGCCGGCGGGGGCCCGGCCGCCTTCGAGCGCCTGGCGAAGCGCGGGAAGCTCCCGGTGCGCGAGCGCGTCGCCCTCGCCCTCGATCCCGATAGCCCCTTTCTCGAACTCTCCGGGCTCGCGGCCTATGGCTCGAACTACACCGTCGGCGGCGGTTCGCTGCTCGGGATCGGCGTCATCGCCGGTGTCGAGTGCGTGATCTTCGCCAACGACGCCTCGGTGGTGGGCGGCGCCCTCACGCCCCACGTCGCGAAGAAGTGGATGCGTGCGATCAAGATCGCCCGGGACAACCGCATCCCCTACGTCTCCTTCGTCGAATCCGCCGGCGCCGACCTCCGCGTCCGCACCGACGGCAAGAAGGGCCAGTCCGCCGCGAGCACGGGTGGGACGCTGCAGCACTTCGCCGAGAGCGGCCGCTTCTTCTACGAAATGATCGAGCTCTCGAAGCTCGAGATCCCCACGGTCTGCGTGGTCTTCGGCTCCTCGACCGCCGGCGGCGCCTACCAACCGGGGATGAGCGACTACAACGTCCTGATCAAGAAGCAGTCGATGATCTACCTCGCCGGTCCGCCCCTGGTAAAGATGGCCACCGGCGAAGAATCCGATCACGAGACTCTCGGCGGCGCCCAGATGCACACCGACGTCTCGGGCCTCGGCGAGTACCTGGCCGAGGACGAGCGCGACGCGGTGCGCATGTGCCGCGAGATCGTCTCGCATCTCAACTGGCGCAAGCCCGGCCCCGGCCCCGCCTTCGACGCCGCCCCTCCGCTCCACGATCCCGAAGAACTCCTCGGCCTGGTGGAGCCCGAATTGCGCCGCCCGGTGGACGTTCGCGAGGTGATCGCACGCATCGCCGATGGCTCGCGCTTCGAAGAATTCAAGGCGCGCTACGGCCCCACGCTGGTGTGCGGCTGGGCCTCGATTCACGGTTACCTCGTGGGAGTCCTCGGCAACAACGGCCCACTCGACCCCGAGTCCGCCGAGAAGGCCGCGCACTTCATCCAGTTGAACAACCAGATCGACGTGCCGCTGGTCTTCCTCCAGAACCTCACCGGCTTCAACGTGGGGAAGGATTTCGAGGAGGCGGGGATCATCAAGAAGGGCTCACAGATGATCAACGCCGTCACCAATTCGACGGTGCCCCACTTGACGGTGATCTTCGGCGCGTCCTATGGCGCCGGCACCTACGCCATGTCCGGGCGCGCCTTCAACAACCGCTTCACCTTCATCTGGCCCAGCGCAAAGATCGCGGTGATGGGCCCGAAGCAGATCGCAGGCGTGATGTCCATCGTCCGCCGCGGCCAGGCCGCCCGCAAGGGCATCGAATTTGACGAAGAAGCCGACGCGAAAATCGTAGAGATGGTCGAGGCCATCCAGGAGAAGGGCTCGCTGGCGTTGGCCGCTACCAGTGCGGTCAGCGACGACGGCATCCTCGATCCGCGCGACACGCGCACGGTGCTGGGCCTCTGCCTCTCGGTGGTTCGCAACACGCCCATCGAGGGCGCTCCCAACTACGGGGTCTTCCGGCTATGAGCCTCGGAAGCGTGCTCGTCGCCAATCGCGGGGAGATTGCCCGTCGCGTGTTCCGCAGTGCGCGTGCGATGGGACTTCGGACCGTCGCGGTCTACGTCGACGCCGACTGCGATGCCCCCTTCGTGCGCGAGGCCGACGTCGCATTTCGTCTCGAGACCTCCTACCTCGATGGCGACGCGATACTCGACGCCGCCCGGCGCAGCCAGGCCGGCGCGATCCACCCCGGCTACGGCTTTCTCTCGGAGAACGCCGACTTCGCACGCAAAGTCGAAGCGGCCGGCATCGCGTGGGTGGGGCCTTCGCCGGAAGCCATCGAGACGATGGGCGACAAGATCGCCGCGAAGGAACTCGCTGAGAAGAGCGGCGTGCCCACGCTCCCGATGAGCGCGGACACCACGGCCGACAGTGCCGTCGGGTACCCGCTGCTGGTGAAGGCGGCGGCGGGCGGCGGGGGCAAGGGAATGCGCGTGGTAGAGAAGGCCGCCGACCTCGAGAAGGCGGTGGCCGCCGCACAGCGCGAAGCCAAGATGGGATTCGGGGACGACCGCGTCTTCCTCGAGCGTTTCCTCCCCCGGGCGCGCCACATCGAGATCCAGATCCTCGGCGACGCCGCCGGGAACCTCGTCCACCTCGGCGAACGCGAGTGCTCGATCCAGCGCCGCCACCAGAAGGTCA